>SKFU01000044.1 GCA_007117835.1 Candidatus Izemoplasma sp.
GCGATTAAAAAAGCAATGCCCGATGTCTCATTAACAACAGACATTATTGTTGGATTCCCTGGTGAAACCGATGATGATTTTGAAGCGACACTTGAATTAGTCAACACAGTCGGATTTGAAGGGGCGTTCACGTTCATTTTTTCACCCCGTTACCAAACACCTGCGGCGTCGTATCAAGACGATACACCTGCAACTGTTAAACACCAACGATTACAGCGTTTGAATCAGGTCATTAATCAAGGTTATCTCATCGGGAATCAACGGTTTTTAAATCAAACTGTCGATGTTTTGGTCGAAGGGCCAAGTAAAAACAATGCCATGGTATTTGCAGGGTATACCGCACACAACAAATTGGTTAACTTTACCGGTTCACAGTCGATGATAGGTGAAATTGTGCCAGTGCGAATTACTGAAGCCAAAACATGGTTTCTAAAAGGTGTTACCATTGAAAAAACTTAAACCATTGATTGAGGCATTCATTAACGAACCCGCTGTTCAAGCGTATCAAACACTTGAATCACTCATCAATGAAAACAAAGCCTATCAAAATCGACTTAAAACCCTTCATCAAATACAAAAAAAACACGTTCAAGCGACCTATAAAAACTCGGATACCGACTCACTTGAGGCCACGCATAAAGCACACCTTCATGCGCTTGAAAACGATCCTTTTTTACATCAATACCTTACCTTACAAACACGCGTAAACACGGATTTACAATGGCTCATTCAACTCATAGAAAATGAATTATCCGCGCCACTAAAAGAAATAAAATAGTCTGCTCTAAATGAAGGGAAATCGCTACATATAAAGATATCCCTTGTCTTAATTGACACCGTCATGTATAATGAACGTGATAGGAGAGGATGACATGGCAAACTCTAAAACTAAGCGTGAAGAATTTATTTATCTGTACAACAAAAAAGTTCGAATCGATAAACTGATCGACTCTTTTGTCGTTATACCCGCTAAAGAAATTGTCCGTTATTTAAGAAACAAAGAAATATATTTACCCAGTTATGTACTCAAAGCATTGATTCGTAAAAACATTGCGCCAGTCATTGCGGATGCCGATAACGATGATAAGTTCTCCGATGAAATGAAACATCGTCTTAAGTGGTTTGATCAGTTCACGATTTTTCAACTTGAGCGCCTTGCAGAAAGCTATCACATTAAAATCAACATTAATGAGTTCAAACGCGATTTTTGGGATATTCTTATTCGTAATCGTATGGAACTTGGCATTAATAATCTTGAGTTTATCAAACTTCAAAATTTAACAATGAAATACCAACGCAGCACACAAGAAGATTACGACAGTTTAAAAGCAGAACTTCAACATGTCTTTTTTGAACCCGATGATTACTTTGAAGGTGTGCCTGTTGAAGAAGCAAAAGATGTATTGGTCAATTCAATGACATTAGCGGATGTTCGTGATTTAGGTAAACGCTACGACATCGATATCCCGCGTCGGATTAATAAAAAACAATTGGTTGAGATTTTGGCAATCAACCTAAAATATAATGACCAAAAAACAGAAGATTTAATGAAATTATCTATTTTAGAACTCGAGCGTTTGGCCAAAGAAAAAAAGGTTAATATTTCAATCGAACTTAAAAAAATAGATATGATTGAATTTATTTTGCTTAAAAAAGCACCGCCGATAGTACCGGTTCATCAAGAAAGTGCACGTGTATTTCAAGGCATTAATCTTGAGGATTACTTGTATGAAGCAAAATTTGAAGAAATTGCGCATTCATTTCATATGAAACGTAAACGCTCAAGACACCGTATTCGTAATGTACTCATTAGTGTTATTATCATTATCTCAGCGATAATCATTGTATTCCTTTATCTATAGGAGGAACATACCATGGCGCGTGATGCGACACAGTACACCCCAATGATGCAACAGTATCTTAAAATTAAAGAAGACTATCGCGAAGCTATAGTCTTTTTTCGATTGGGTGATTTTTATGAGATGTTTTTTGAAGATGCATTACTTGCCAGTAAAGCATTAGAAATTCAACTCACTGCACGCGATGCTGGTACGCAAGAACGTGTCCCGATGTGTGGTGTGCCACACCATAGTGCAGAAAGTTATATTAATCGATTAATTGATTTGGGATATAAAGTCGCCATATGTGAACAAGTCGAAGCACCAAGTGCAGATAAAAAGATTGTAAGAAGAGAAGTTGTACGACTTGTCACACCTGGGACCAACATGGATGATGTCGATGCGGCTGAGTACTTTATTGCGTCTTTAGGATTCACTGAGTTCTTTTATACATTGGCCTATTTAAACATGGCAACTGGACAATCGTTTGCACTAAAATTACCTAAAGATGCGACGATGTTGATGAATGAGCTGAGCACATTGAGTTTAAAAGAAATTATTGTTTCAGACCATTTCAATCAAGAGGCCATTACCCCAATAATTCGCTTAGAAAACATTACTGTGTCAGTCCATCGTCAGAGTGAGATTGATGCGAGCTTTAATTATTTATTCAAACATTTACCAACCGAGGCTGAACAAAAAGGTGCGCGGCGTTTAATCAGTTATTTAATACAAACTCAAAAACGCACATTAATGCACATAAAACCATTTGAGCTTGTAGAACAAACCGCAACATTAAAAATGGATGCCAACACAATACGCCATTTAGAACTGTTGAAAACAGTACGCCAAAACAACACCAAAGGATCGCTTTTTTGGTTGCTTAATCACACGCAAACAGCAATGGGTTCAAGACGCTTGAAACAACAAATTTTAAGGCCATTAATTCACCAAGAAACACTGAATATTCGTTATGATTTTGTCGAAGCGTTAAATCAAGAGTTTATCGTTAAAAACGAACTAAAAGCGCGTCTTAAAGAAGTTTATGACCTAGAACGTATTGTCGGTAGAATTGCGTATGGAAATTGCAACGGAAAAGATTTGGTTCAACTCCGTAGAAGTTTAGGTGTGTTACCAGATTTCCAAGACCAATTAAACCAAATTGATTTAGAATATAGCGCATTTCTCAGCCGTTCAATCGATCCCTTGAAAGCATTGCATAAGCATTTATTTGAGGCTTTACTTGATGAACAACCCTTATCAATTAAAGAAGGTCAAATGTTTAAACAAGGCTACTCAAAAACGCTCGATAACTATAAAGATGCCCAACAAAAAGGACAAACTTGGTTACATGATTTGGCCGAAGAAGAACGACTAAAAACGGGAATCAAAAAACTAAAGATTGGCTACAATCGTGTGTTTGGCTATTTCATCGAAATACCGAAAGGGCAAATACATTTAGTAAAACCGGAATTTGGTTATCATCGTAAGCAAACCCTATCGAATGCAGAGCGTTACATCACCGAGGCATTAAAAGAAAAAGAAAAACAAATTTTAAGTAGCGAAGAAAAAAGTATTCAATTAGAATACGATTTGTTTATCGCACTAAAAGAAACAATTGAAGAAACATTACCAATCATTCAAAAAAACGCTGAAATACTTAGTGAAATTGATATGTTTATCGCGTTTTCTGAGGTCAGTGAAAAGTACAATATGATTCGCCCTACACTCACAGAAACACACAAAATAGATATTCTTAAAGCCCGTCATCCCATTGTTGAGAGTATGCTTGAGGGCACGCAGTTTATCGCCAATGATATCACGATGGATGCCACCACCAGTATGTTGTTGATTACCGGACCTAACATGAGTGGTAAATCAACATATATGAGAACTTTAGCCATCATTGTTATTTTAGCGCAAATCGGTTCGTTTGTACCTGCAGAAGCCGCCACACTTCCAATTTTTGATCAACTCTTTACCCGTATTGGTGCAACCGATGATTTAATCTCAGGTAAATCGACATTCATGGTAGAAATGATTGAGGCGAATCATGCCATCCAAAACGCGACGCATAAGTCGTTGATATTGTTTGATGAAATCGGTCGTGGTACATCGACCTATGACGGACTCGCAATCGCCCAAGCGATCATTGAGTATATCCACCAAAATATTCGTTGTAAAACATTGTTTTCAACGCATTATCATGAATTGACCGAACTTGAAAACAGCTTAGAAACACTTAAAAATATACATGTAGCTGCCACAGAATCAGAAGGTAAAATAGTGTTTTTACATCAAGTCAAGCCAGGCAAAGCCGATAAATCATATGGGATTAATGTTGCGTCTTTGGCTCAACTGCCAGAACGTTTAATTAAGCGCAGTCAAATGCTGCTTAAAGCATTAGAAAAAAACAAACCTCAAGAACCGCTTAATTTGTTTGATTTAGTCTCTGAACAACCTGAAGCACCACCGCATCCGCATGAGGCAATCATTGAGAAAATTAAAATGTTGTCGCTTGATGACATGAAACCAATCGATGCACTAAACACGCTATATGCACTAATGAATGAAGTGAAAAAACGTCGATAAAAAAACCGCCACAGATTATTTTTAAACTGTGGCGGCTTTATTTTTTTAGGCAAACATTGATTTTGTCTGTAAAACAGTGTTGACTAATGATTCAATATCTTTAAACAAATGATCGATTGAATCATAGATGTGTTCATCAATGGGTTGACGCCAACTTAAATCGACTAAGTTCGTGTAATCATCGATATAAACAACCATGTGGTTGTATTTGAAATGAACTGCAAAACCTTCATACTTATCCATCAGTTCAGTCATTTTCTCTAAAATGCTTGGTGCATACATCTCTTTAACTTTTGATAACTCTAAACCATCGACTAAGTAATCTTCATGAAACGCAAGTGGATCAAGTTTTTTACTGCGTTTACGTCGACTCGGATGCTCGGGGTGCAAGCATTCGCTATCGTATTTAAAAGGTAGTGTGAAGACGATATCCATGACTTTACCACGGAAGCTTGGAATGACTTGTTGGCGTTTAAACTTTTCAACATGTTTGTCGATTGAGACATAAGCCATAGTGAATGGAAAACCTTTAATTTCTCCACGAATCAAATGTTCACTGAGGTAACCATCATAAAGTTTTAGTGTTTCATGGTCTGTAAAAAAACTTGAATCAAACCCTTGTTTGGGTTGATAACGACCTTCCTTAAATCGTGCTTCAATCTTAGGTTTTAAGACTTGAATTAAAAACGCATGCTTTGTCAGTTTAAGCGATTTTAACGAAAAATAATGAACAACAAGACTGCCCAGCAAAACTGGCACCAAACCGATAATAAAAATCCAACTTATAAATAGCATAGCCCCCAAGATGAGACTCAATCCATAACCAATAAAAGCCAATAAAATGGCCCTTTCATATTGATGTTTCTTTTCTTGAATTTGATTTAATGTTGACACAAACATCACTCCTTAACAGTATTATACTTGTTTATATCTGTTTTGAAAACCGCAACTGTATTTTTTCTTTAAATCATGATAAAATGAAACAATAAAATGGCTAAAGAAAGAGGCGTTACCATGGGTAAAATCATTCAACTAGATACACATTTGTCTAACATGATCGCAGCGGGTGAAGTTGTTGAAAATATGGCCAGTGTGATTAAAGAATTGATGGAAAATGCCATTGATGCACAGGCAAGTTCAATTCAAATTCATTTACGCAATTACGGATTAACGTCCATTCAAATCATCGATGATGGTGAGGGTATGGATGCATCCGATTTGACCATGGCGTTTAAACGTCACGCAACCAGTAAAATTAAAACATCTCATGATTTATACCGCATCGCTTCTTTGGGTTTTAGAGGTGAGGCATTACCAAGCATTGCCAGTGTTGCTAAAATCACCATAGAGTCCAGTCCGAATGCAGAACATGGTCACCGGTTAATTATTCAAAATGGGTCAGTAACTCACCAAGACATAGGCCCACCAAGAAAAGGCACTGCGATAAAAGTAGAGCAATTGTTTTACAATACACCTGCCCGTTTGAAACATTTAAAAAGCGAACAAAAAGAACTGTCATTCATTGTAGATTACGTCAATAAAACTGCCTTAGCACATCCCCATATTCGTTTTCAATTGACCCATGATCAAAAAACATTATTTCAAACATCAGGTGATGGTAATATTTTGAAAATATTACATGAAATATATCCTTTAGAAATCATAAAAAATATGATTTCATTCGAAGCCAAAAACCAATACTTTGATATTTCAGGGTTTTTATGTAAACCGGCGTACACACGCTCAACCAGACAACAAATCGCACTTTATGTCAATCATCGAATCATTAAAAATAATGCATTATTACATGCTGTTGTGAGTGGGTATAGTACGTATTTACCAAAACATAAGTACCCTATTGTTTACATGAATATCAATGTTGATCCGCTATTTATCGATGTCAATATTCACCCACAAAAACTTGAGGTTAAATTGACGGAACAAAAAAACTTAGAACAATTAATCATTGAGACGATAGACACCCATTTATCAAAAGAAAATTTGATTCCTCAAATTAAAAAAGAATATGAACCAGCAAAACATCCCCGATCATTTAATTTTGATGAGGCAAGCGATAAAATCGTGGAAGAATCTAAGCAAACATCGTACCTAGAAACCAGTGAGCATCCCCCATCATCAGTTTTAGAAAGCACACAAAAGTTACCCTACTTAGAATACATTGGCCAATATGAAGGGACCTATTTGTTGTTTCAAAGTGAACAAGGGTTATATTTAATCGACCAACATGCGGCCGCAGAAAGAATTCGTTATGAACAATACTACCATGCAATGCAAACAGACACTAAACATGTTCAACCATTGATGATCCCACTCACCATACCACTATCAAATCAAGAAATGATTGCACTCAAAGACGCCAAATCAATCATTGAAAACATCGGATTAACGATTGATTTAAGTGATTCACAACAATTGATTATTCATGAAATACCCAATTGGTTTTTAAAAGGTGATGAAGCAGACTATGCAGAACGTATGGTGCGCCATGTATTGCATAAAGACCAAATATCAGTCGGTGAGCTAATTGACCAATTAGCAAAAGATCTCGCTTGCAAACATTCGATTAAAGCCAACCATTACATCACTACCCACGAAGTTCAAGCGCTTCTAAAAGCACTTAAACAAACCAAAAATCCATTCACATGCCCTCATGGTAGACCAACAATTATTCAATTTCAACGCACTGAAATTGAAAAAATGTTTAAGAGGATTGTCTAATGATTGTTGTGATAGTTGGACCGACAGGGGTCGGTAAAACAGCAGTGTCACTTGAAATCGCGAAACATTATCAAACCGATATCATTTCAGGCGATGCTGTTCAGGTTTATCGTCAACTAAATATAGGTAGCGCGAAGATAACCGCAGAAGAAATGCAAGGCATTTCTCATCATATGATTGATATACTAGACCCCAAAGAACCATTCAGTGTAGCACTCTATCAAAAACACGTACGCGCAATCATTAACACCATGATTGCGCAAGGCAAATTACCATTGCTGGTTGGCGGCACAGGATTTTATATTAAAAGCGTTCTTCATGATTTTAATTTTACCAACACCAAACGCAACCATGACTTTGAAACTGAAAACGAAAACATTGATAACCAAACATTGCATGACAGGTTAAAGGCGATTGATCCTCAAACGGCATCAAACATTCATCCAAACAATCGAAAACGCTTATTGCATGCCTTAAGTCGTGCACAGACTAACAACCCCTTAAGTGCAGAAACCAACCATCAAAAAGCACTGTACCCTTATATTATGGTTGGGTTAAGAAAAGACCGCAAAAAGTTATACGAGATCATCAATCAACGGGTACTTAAAATGATCGAATCAGGTTTGATTGAAGAAGCCAAATCATTATTCGATCAAAACATAAGAGGAACAAGTACAGAAGCCATAGGCTACAAAGAACTGTATGGTTATTTTGATGGTGAATACGACTTAGACGAAGCGATACGCTTAATCCAAAGAAACTCAAGACGCTATGCCAAACGCCAAATGACATACTTAAACCACCAGTTCAATGTACAGTGGATAGACGTTGATCAAAAAACCATATTAGAAGTTGCGAATGAAGCAGTTAAACACATCGAAAAAGCCATGCACTAATCAACACGCTTTGATCAAGCGATCAAAGCGTGTTTTTTTATGTCTAATTTGCCCAATTGTCTCACCCTAAACGCACAGGGTATGCTATAATGCGAACGGGAGGTTTTACCATGGAGTTAAAAGTCACAGGCACCATCAAAACCATCACCTTCCATAACGAAGATAACGGCTATTCAGTCGTTCGTTTA
>SKFU01000030.1 GCA_007117835.1 Candidatus Izemoplasma sp.
CTGATTGGATCTGTAAGTTGATTTAGTTTTTCGATAATTTTTTGTTTACCATTCATGTTATCACCCAAAGTTATTATAGACAAACCGAACGTGACTTGCAACTCAAACACTAAAAGATTATTAACGGGTTAAACTCTTTCTTGAATAACGCTTTATTCACTTTTAAATCATAAAGTTTAGTGATGTTAAGTTCAATTTCCAAATAAGGATGTCTATCTTGTTTTATTTTTGTGATTAGCGGTACTTCTAATGTCTTTTTCACTTGATTTAAGTAAGCTTGCCCTTTTTTGTTCATTCCTAAAACACGAATATAAGGGACATCGAATGTACTCAGTGTTTCTTTTTGGATATTTAATAACATATGCATCAACGAACGATGAATTTTCGCGTGAGTATATCGCGGTGTTTTTACTTGTTCTACGAGCGTCGCTACAGAACTGAAGTTCTCAACCTTTAATAATCGGTTTTCAAACCCTTCTTCAAATGAAAAAATAGCATTAAGAGTTTCAGCATTGTGTGTTGCAAGCAACGCTTGAAAGATTTCGATATAAGACTCGATGTCAATATAGGGTGTTTGATTTAAACTATCATTGACATACTTAGGCACATATTGCGTAATTGAAGTACTGTTTTTAATGCATTGTCGAATCGCACTGGCACTTTGAATGATTTGGTTGGGCTTAAGCGCATCATGATAATCACTTTCAATGCGCTGAATTGTTAAGGCTTCGATGGGTGATTTCAAATGATGAATCGCTTGAATGTATTGAAGACCTAATATATTGTTTGGGTGTTCGTGGATGTTTGATTGATTATAGTTTTTGAGTGCATGTCCACAACTGTTAGGGTAACTATAGCCTTGACTCATATATGCTTTTACCAAGGTTTGATATTCAGGGTCGCGCATAATCTTTGCAATTTTCTTTAGTTGTTCTATGTTGCCCGTCTCACTACCAAAAACAAGAAATTCGACATTTAAATAGTCAAGAAGTTGTACACTTGTTCGTGCAAATAAATCAGCACTTTGCAATACAAAAACACTGGGAAGTTCAATCACTAGGTCAACCCCCGATTGCATCGCCCATTTGGTTTTTTGAAATTTATCAGCAATACTAAAATTGCCACGTTGTACGACGTGACCACTCATTACAGCAATCATCACATCCGCACCCGTTAAAGCTTTTGCTTCTTTGATATGATGAATATGCCCATAATGTAAAGGATTATATTCAACAACAATACCCACAGCTTTCATATCGTCACCACCAATAATCATTATACCTTATATTTGACTTAGGGCTCAATCAAATATATAATTTAGTTCACAAGGAAGGAGTGATTTTGATGAAATGGACATTAAGCCAGTTAAAGAAAAAGCATCATCAAAACAACCAATTTGAAGCGACCGTCGATCTTTCTGAATACATCGAAGAGAATGGTGACATTATTTCAGTAGAACCAACACATGTTCACGGTGTTATTGATGTAGAAGATACTCAGTACTACCATTTCGACTTAACCATTCAAACGACATTGTGGATGGCCTGTGCGCAAACGCTTGAATCAGTACCAGTACCAATGACGATTGAAGTCACCGAAACATTTACGCATGATGTCAATGACGATTACCGTACAATTGAAGGAATAACTATTGACTTATTGCCAATAATATGGTCTAATATATACTTGGAAAAACCGATGCGGGTGACTCATCCTAAAGCGTCATTATCATTCGATAATTACCCATCAGAGAACGAACCATCTGTCAATCCACATTTTGAAGCGTTAAAGAAGTTTAAGAGTTAGGAGGCACCGACATGGCAGTACCGCAAAGAAGAACATCAAAAACACGTAAACGCAAGCGTCGCACACATTTCAAACTAAGTGTTCCAGGCATGGTAGTTTGTCCGAACTGTGGTGAAATGAAATTGGCTCACCGCGTATGTAAAGCATGTGGTTTTTACAATGGACGTTCCGTTGTTGAACAAAAAGATGATTTGGAGGATGCTGAATAAGCATCAAAAAAGAAGCGCTGAAAACAGCGTTTTTCTTTTATCATTTGCTTAGGAGGGGTTTTATGAAACACATCCCAGTGTTGTTAGAAGAAGCATTACATTACTTAAACATACATGATAAAGGTGTTTATATAGATTGTACCCTTGGTGGCGGTGGGCATTCTGAAGCGATATTAAAACGCATTCCACAAGGGCATCTTTATGCGTTTGATCAAGATCCATTCGCCGTTACTCAAGCCCGTGAAAAACTGATAAAAGTTGCCGATAACTTCACCATTATTGAAACCAACTTTAAAAACATTAAGTCGGCATTGCATGCACATGATGTGGCGCATGTCGATGGTGTTTTGTATGATTTAGGTGTTTCGTCATTTCATTTTGATGACCCTGAAAGAGGGTTTAGCTATAATCATAATGCAACACTTGATATGCGCATGGACCCAGCACAACCTTTAACAGCAGCGACGATTGTTAATGACTATTCACCTGGTGAATTAAAACGTGTTCTCATGCAATACGGTGAAGAGAAATATGCCACCAATATAATTCACCATATTCTTAAACAACGTCAATTAAAACCCATTCAAACGACATTTGAGTTGGTCGATATTATTAAGCAATCTTTACCACAAAAAGTACTAAAACAAAAGGGTCATCCCGCAAAAAAAACATTTCAAGCACTACGTATTGAAGTGAACAAAGAACTTGATGTACTATCTGAATCACTTGATCATGCCCTCAATATGCTCGCCCCTAATGGCCGTCTTGTGGTTATTAGTTTTCACTCATTAGAAGATCGAATTGTAAAACAACTTTTTAAAAAATACACAACTGTTGATCACCCTAAAGCACTCTTAACGATGCCAGAAGAGACGCCTGATTTCGAGCTTTTGCACCGCAAAGTTATTATCCCTAAAATCCTTGAAATAACGCAAAACCAAAGGGCACACAGTGCAAAGCTGAGAGCGATAAAGAAGATTGACAAAAATCAATAAAAACACGCTTTTGTATTGACATTTACTGGCCAATCATGATAATATTATCACGCTGAATTGTTGCGGGTGTCGTATAAAGGCTAATACTTCAGCCTTCCAAGCTGAAAATGAGGGTTCGATTCCCTTCACCCGCTCCAAAAGTAATAAATCCTTGTCGGATTTTTAATGGTATAAATGCAACAGAGACTACCAACATGTTTCTGTAGTACTGAAATGTACTACACAGCTGCAGGTGTGGTTTAGTGGTAAAACGTCGCCTTGCCAAGGCGGAGTCGGGGGTTCGACTCCCCTCACCTGCTCCATATAACAAGCATAGGTTTGATACAATTGTATCAGGCCTTTTTTTTGCTTTAATAAGGGCTTTTTCTCACTTTGACATTTCAATTTCACTACAAAAAGTTAGTTAATTATGATGCGAATTATGCTGAACGATAAGTTTTTTACACGATTACAAGATGAATTTACACGATTTGCCTTCGATTTACACGATTACAAATAGATTTACACGATTTGAATGACATTTTACACGATTTGAATGGTTTTTACACGATTACATATACAGCACCTATAAATATGTTATAATTTTATTAAGACGAAACTTGAAAATGATATTATATATATTTAGAAGGGATGGATGTAAATGGGGGAAAAAGGTTATGTATACGTACTCACTAACCCTAGTTTTAGAGATGATTGGGTAAAAATTGGTAAGAGTAAGAGACTTCCAGAAGTAAGAGGAAGAGAACTTTATAACACCGCGGTTCCATTGCCATACGAAATTTATGCTACATTACAAACAGAAAAGTATAACGAAGCTGAACGTATGATTCATAGAAGTATCGACAGAATCTCTGATCTTAGAATTAATAAAGGACGTGAGTTTTTTTAATATTGCTCCAGAAGCAGCTTATGAAATCCTGTCTGATATAAAAGATTTGTTAGGTGATGAATCTATCTTAGAACTAAAAGGGGATAATGTTGAGGTTTCTAAAATGCAACAAAAAGGAGCCAAAAGAAAAGTAAGTCAACGATTTGATTTTTACTCAAGAGGTTTGAAAGATGGTGATGTTATAAAATTTATTGGAGATGAAAGCATTACTACAATTGTTGCTGGGGATAGACACGTCCTGTTTGAAAATGAGCAATGGTTATTATCACCTCTTGTTAGAGAATTATATACAAGACAAGATAATGTGTATTCAAGTGGTGCATATCAAGGACCTGCATATTTTACGTTTAATGGAACAAAATTAACAGAATTACCAATTATTAATCAGTAGTATGCATCATCTCTAACTAGAATAGGTCTGATACAATTATCAGGCCTTTTTTTGTGCTTAAATTTAGCCAAAATGCCCAAAATATGGCAATAATTTGTCGATTTTCAACTTTTTAGGCATAGTGATATCAATTTTAGCCACTCGAAACTTATAAACATATGATACTTTGAGCATCTCACTTACACGATATAAGTGGGGGTGCTAAAAAAATACACGATTTGAACGGGGGTGCTAAAAATTTACACGATTACCTGGACTATCACTAGAAAGTATTATTAGTGTAATTTGGCGGAGAGAACAATGAGGTATTAGAATTCTTAGGCGATCGAGTTTTGGATTTTTATGTAACCAAAGTAATCGCTGAAAGATATGGATTTTTCAAGTCTCAAACTGATAACTATGATGAGCAAGAAGACAATGATGAGTATTGCATTAAGGCTCATCGAAACGAGCAAGACTTTACTGAGCTGAAAAAAGAAATCGTAAGCAATGCTAATCTTGCTAGAAGAATTGAAGAGCTCGGTTTCAAGACTATGATGTACTTGGGACAAAGTGATGTTGATAATAAAGTATGGAATCAAGAGAAGGTTAAAGCCGATTTATTTGAAGCTATTCTTGGTGCAATCGCAATTGACAGTGATTGGGATCCAGATGAACTTCAAAACTCTGTGGAATTCATGCTTCAAATTGACGATCAACTTCAAGACGTTGAAGATGGAATGGATGAGCTGAAAGAAAATTTAACACAGGATAATGCAGTCAGCACACTAAAAGAATTAGCAGAAAGTGGTAGATGTTCCTTACCACAGTACGATCTTCCCGAAGAACAGGTGTATGATGATGGTGAGTATTGGTGGTCATGCACTTGCTATGTTAGAACCTGGTCAATTACAAAAACAGCACTATCTAAATCAAAGAAAGGTGCTAAGAGGTATGCCGCTTATCTAGTTTTGTGTGACTTCTTTGGTATGGAACCTGAAGAATAGGTAAGTTAAAAAAATGCCTAAAGGGTACTTGGGTTACCATGATATAGAAAAGCTTCCCAGATAACACTAGGTTATGGCAATATTCCGCATATAAGTACCGAAGGGCATTTATTCACTAATACAGTATCTGCTAATGATCAATAAATGCTATAATAATTAAGAATAGATAGTGCAAGATAATGGTAGCAATTTAAGAGTAAGGAGATAATCATAATGTCTTTTATAATAAAACGAAATGTATTAGTACGGTATAAAGGTGGTCTTTTTACGGGTTATCACACCAAAGTCACTGTTCCAAATAGTGTAACAGAAATTGGTGGACATGCATTTTCTGATGGCAATGGAAACTCTACAACCGAAGTTATTAATTTGCCAATGAAATTACAAAAAATCCAGTCGCTTGCATTCAGCAATTGTTACTTACTTGAGAAATTAACTATTCCTGAATCAGTTTATGAAATTGGAGGATGGGCTTTCGGTGGCTGTAAATCTCTAAAAACGATAACTATACCTAAGTTAGTTACAAAACTTGGTTGGAGAACCTTTGAAAGTTGCGAGTCATTAAAGGAAGTTATTTTACCAAACTCAATAACTGAGATAGGCAGGTTAAGTTTTAGAGGTTGTTATTCACTAGAGAATATTACAATACCTGGTATGGTAAAAATACTAACAGAAGGTTTGTTTGCTGATTGTAGATCACTAAAAACCATTATTATACCGAATTCGATTAACGAGATTGAAAAAGGTGTTTTTGAAGATTGTAATTCATTGGAAAGCATAACTATTCCAAACACTGTTAATAAATTCAGCTTTGGTGTCTTTAATAATTGTAAAAATTTAAAAATCATAACGATACCATATATACATGCTTCGAAACTCTATCAACTAGTTGGTGATTTAGTTTTTGTTAGAGAAATTAAGCATCCCAAAGGTTGCGAAGCTTTATCAACAATTTTTGTTACTAACTTTCCAGAAAAAAATAAAGATATTAAGTATATACATTCACACAAATTAGTAGGTGTTAACGCAGATATTAATCGCCAAGTTGCAATAGATGCCTTATCTATTGGAGAAAAATTGCTTTTAGTTCCAGAACCTAATAATGAATATGATTCAAACGCAATACTTGTCAAAGATACAAAAGGGAATCAAATAGGATATATCTCTAGAGAGATTAATGTATATGTGAATATGCTGATGAAACTAGAGGAGGTAGAAGCAAAAGTTTTTGATAAAATAGGTGGTGGCAAACTAATAAATGGTATAAAGGTATCAATATTACCTAAATCGTCAAGTAAAAAGACGTATAGAGATGAAATGTACTACTATAACAATCCACCGAATATTGACTATGATATTTTCTAATAATAAGGATTGTACCATTCGTGTTGTACGAGATGAATACGGACCTATTTTTGATTGGATACCTTTGTTAAGCCATCATTTAGGGGTGCTAATTTGTATTAAAATAGGTAGCATCACACAGTTATCGGTATGATTACTATGGGGTGATAATATGATTGATAAGAGTATATTGGATGCATTTGCAATACAAGGAGAAATCACTCGACTAAGTGGAGGACAACAAAACAGTTACCGAGTTGGGAACTATGTTGTGAAATTCAATGATGGTGATAACCGAAAGTATGATTATATCGCAAATATTTTGTTGTCTATTAACAATCCACAATATCGAATTGCCAAACCAGTAAAATCAATATATGGAGAATACGTTCGCGAAGGATATATTGTATTGAATTATGAAGAAGGGGAACATGATGTTGATAACATAGCTGAAACGCTACAGTTATCCAAATTATTGAGACAGGATCTACAAAATTTTGACATTGAACAATTGGAACAAGTTGACAATCAGTGGTCATATGCTATGGACATACTGTTTCGCCAGCGAGGGTTCCCCGAATATGTGACTGAAAAACACAAACTTATATGTACAAATCTCCTGAGAAAGATGGAAAACTATTCAGGTGAACTTCAAATAATTCATGCAGACTTGGGAGGTAATGTAATTTTTCATAACTCTCTTCCCCCTTGTGTAATTGATTTTTCACCAAATGTAGCTCCTCCTAAATTGCAAGAGGCGATAATTGTGTCGGATGCTATTGCTTGGGGAAGTAAAACGGAAGAGATTTTCAACCTGCTTGATGACTTTGAATCATATAGGTTATTTTTGAAATATGCAGTTCTTTTCAGAATCATTACCATGGCATGTAAAAAAGGTGTCAGCAACCATGAATTTGATGGTGAATATAATCATTACATGAAGGTTTGGAGCTTACTATAAATTGACTGTATAGGGTATTTTCAACAGTCGTTTTCGACAGTTTCATCACCTATAAAAAAACAGCTTAGTTAAGCCATTTTTGTAGGGGTGCGTAAAATCATGCAGGGGTGCGTAAAATTAGATGTAGGGTGCGCAAATTCATACTTGGGGTGCGTAATTGTATTAAAATAGGTCACCCAACCCATATAGAAAGCATAGGTTTGATACAATTCGTATCAGGCCTTTTTTTGTACCGAAAGAAAAGCTTTTCCCAATCTGCAATTTCATGCTTTATAGGTTAAACATTTAATGACTAAACTCTTTTTAAAGTTGGATACAATTTCGAAGGCACTCCAATTAACTTTATATACACTGATGCTTATCTATTGACTTGACAAATATCACATGATAAAATTAATTATCAAGAATGATAATGAGGTTAAAAAATGAAAAAGTTATTGAAGTCGTTTGTTACAGATCATCCTATGGTTGAGGATTCACGAGAGTTTAAGTTTAAAAAACAATGGAAAAACAAAACGTATTTTCTTGGCTTATTTTTGTTTATTGTTGCTACAGTTATTATTGGTTCTTTTATTTTATTCATTCCTTTAAGCTTTCCGATCAATTTTCTTCTAAGGACTGATTTCATGGAAACATGGCGGGATGCAAATC
>SKFU01000010.1 GCA_007117835.1 Candidatus Izemoplasma sp.
TAATAAAAAATAACATAAAATAATATACAATAATATAAAGGTTAATAAATAATTTGTGATACAACTATTTGTATTACAAATGTAAACGTTTTTCAGTCAAAAAAGCTTATATTGTCTTTACTTTATAGTGCACATAAAATATAATTAATCTGGAAGAATAACGTAAAATGGAGGTAATTATGATTCCCAATATTCTCGACTCTAAATCTTTGGATAAAGATTTATTAAGAAAGCTTTCAGACTACATTAACGGTCTAGAAGGTGACAAGCAAGAACAGTTGATTCATGTGTTACATAAGGCGCAAGAATTGTTTGGCTATTTGCCTTATAATCTACAATTGTTTGTTGCCCGTAAATTGGATTTATCTGGGGCAAAAGTTAATGGTGTCGTCACTTTTTACTCTTTTTTTAATGAGGAACCAACTGGCAAGTATACGGTGAGTGTCTGTATGGGGACTGCGTGTTTTGTTAAAGGTGCTGAAAAAGTATTGAACCGTATTCTAAATTCGCTTTCAACTGAAAAAAACAAGATTACTGAAGATGGTTTGTTTACGGTTAAAGATGTTCGTTGTATCGGTGCATGTGGCTTAGCGCCTATTGTGACTGTGAATGAAAAAGTTTACGGTAATGTTACTGTGGGTGACGTTGAAAAGATTTTGGAAAAATATCGAGGTGATCGTGTTGTTAGTGAATAGTTTAAATGACTTAAAACAGTGGAAAAAAAATGTTTTAAAACGTAAAAAATACACCATGACACTTGTTGTGTGTGCAGGAACCTCGTGTCTTTCCTCGGAAAGTGATTTAATCATCGCGATGCTTAAAAATGCGATTGAGAAAAATCAGTTAGATGCCGAAATTCAAGTTAAACCAGTGGGGTGTTTACGTTTTTGTGGTATTGGTCCTTTAATCGTTATTGAACCGGATCAAACCACGTACATGAAAGTTACCCTGAAAGATGTTGATGACATCGTTAAATTACATTTAATTCAAGGTGAGGTTGTTGAACGTTTATTATATCGTGGTGATAATGACGAACTGATTAGTACAATTACGGAGATTCCTTTTTATAAAAAACAACGCCGTATTGCGCTTAAAAACGTTGGTTTGATTGATCCAAGAGATATTGATGAGTACATAGCTCATGATGGGTATTTAGCACTGGGTAAAAGTATTTTATCAAGCACACCTGAGGCTGTCATTGATACGCTAAAACAAAGCGGGTTACGTGGCCGTGGTGGCGGCGGGTTTCCAACGGGGTTAAAGTGGGCATACACAGCCGCAGTTAAGTCCAACGAGAAATACGTTATTTGTAATGCTGATGAAGGTGACCCAGGTGCGTTTATGGATCGTTCGATCATTGAGGGTGACCCACATGCTTTAATTGAAGCAATGACGTTGGCAGGCTATGCCATTGGTGCTGATCAAGGGTATGTTTATATTCGTGCCGAGTATGCGATTTCGATAGAGCCTTTAGAACTGGCACTTAAAACATCGAAAGAACATGGATTTTTGGGTAAAAACATCTTAGGCTCTGATTTTTCTTTCAATATTGACATCAAACTTGGCGCAGGTGCGTTTGTTTGTGGAGAAGAAACAGCATTGATTCGCTCGATGGAAGGCCATCGTGGTGAGCCTGATAAAAAACCGCCATTTCCAAGTGAGAGTGGATTCAGAGGAAAACCTTCTGTGGTTAACAATGTAGAAACCTTTGTTAATGTTCCAGTCATTATCCGCGAAGGTGCCGCATGGTTTTCATCTATTGGTACAGATAATTCAAAAGGAACAAAAGTGTTTGCTTTAGCCGGCAACATTAAAAATATTGGTTTAGTTGAAGTGCCGATGGGGACAACGTTTAGAGAAATTGTTTATGATGTTGGCGGTGGCCATCCCAATGGAAAAAAAATTAAAGGTGTACAGATTGGTGGTCCGAGTGGCGGTGTCATTACGGAAGATTACTTTGATACACCGATTGACTATGACTCACTCACAGCCATTGGTGCGATGATGGGTAGTGGTGGTATGATCGTAATGGATGAAGACAATGACATGGTTGAAATTGCGAAGTTCTATTTGGATTTTACCCAAGAAGAATCGTGTGGAAAATGTACGCCGTGTCGAATTGGGACAAAGCGTATGTATGAAATCTTAGAACGACTTGTCAATATGGAAGGTGACCCAAAAGACTTAGAGCGTTTAGAAACTTTAGGCATTAACATTAAAAACGCATCATTATGCGGGTTAGGACAAACAGCACCAAACCCAGTACTCAGTACCATGCAATTTTTTAGAGAAGAGTATGAAGCTTACGCTTATCGCACAAAACGAACCACATACGCTGTGGATGCTAAGAAATGTATTGGGTGTACAAAATGTGCACGTGTTTGTCCAGTCCAATGTATTGAAGGTAAAGTTAGAGAAGTCCATCGTGTCATCGAAAGTGATTGTATTGCCTGTGGTGCATGTTATGAAGCATGTCCTGTTGATGCAATCATTAAACCATAGGAGGTCGTTATGAAATTACTGAGTAAAATGGTGAACTGTACCATTAACAATAAAAGTATCAATGTAGAAGCGGGTACCACGGTTTTAGAAGCTGCAAAAAAAGTAGGTATTCACATTCCAACACTCTGTCATTTGGATTTACATGACGTCGGTGTTGTTAATCAAAATGCCAACTGTCGTATTTGCTTAGTTGAAAATGAATCACGTGGTAATTTAATCCCATCATGCGCAGAAAAAGTTACAGACGGTATGGTCATTCAAACCGATTCAATAAAAGCTGTGATGGCTCGAAGAACCAGTTTAGAACTCATATTGTCTAATCATCCGAAAGACTGCTTAACTTGTGTTAAAAATTTAGACTGTGAACTTCAAAGCCTTGCAAGTGAAATGAACATAAAAGAAATCCGTTATCAAGGTGAAATGATGAACCATCCAAAAGATTTCACTTCACCTGCGATTGAAAAAGACTCGAATAAATGCATTATGTGCCGTCGTTGCGTTACGATGTGTGATGAGGTTCAAACAGTGGGAATTTTAAGTCCGTTAAATCGCGGTTTCGATGTGGTTGTGGCCACAGCATTTCACTTAGATTTTAATGACACAAGCTGTACATATTGTGGCCAATGTGTGTCAGTATGCCCAACCGCAGCGCTGGCTGAAAAAACGAGTACCCCATCAATCTGGCGTCGCTTGAATGATCCACAAAAACATGTGGTTGTCCAAATTGCGCCTGCAGTACGTGTGGCTCTTGCTGAAGAATTTGGGTATGAGCCAGGACATATTTCGACCGGTAAAATTGTTTCAGCACTAAAACGTATTGGTTTTGATGCGGTGTTTGATACTAATTTTGGCGCAGATTTAACCATTATTGAAGAAGCGCACGAACTGATTGAACGCATTGAAACGGGGGGGCATTTACCGATGTTGACATCATGTTGCCCTGCTTGGGTTCAGTTCTTTGAACATCAGTTCCCTGATTTATTAGACATTCCATCAAGTTGTAAATCACCACAACAAATGGTTGGGGCCATCTCAAAAACCTATTATGCTGAGAAAAAAGGCATTGATCCTAAAGACATAGTTATGGTATCTTTGATGCCGTGTGTTGCTAAAAAAGCAGAAGCTGCACGTTTAGAGTTTACACGTGATGGTTATCCTGATGTTGACTTTGTTATGACAACACGCGAGGCAGCAAAAATGATTAAAGAAGCGGCAATCGAGTTTAAACAACTTAAAGATCAATCGTTTGATGATTTGATGGGAGAATCAACAGGTGCTGCAGCACTCTTTGGAACAACAGGTGGTGTTATTGAAGCTGCATGTCGTACCGCGTACGAATCGATTACGGGCAAAGAACTTAAAAATGTAGAGTTTGATGAACTTCGTGGTTTTGATGGCGTACGAAAAGCGACAATTAAAATTGGTGATTTAGATTTATCGATTGGCATCACACATGGTCTAGGAAATACCCGTAAATTACTGGAAGCCATTCGCCGTAAAGAAGTGAAGTTTGATGCCATTGAAATTATGGCATGCCCAGGTGGATGTATTGGTGGCGGTGGGCAACCATACCATCATGGTAATATCGATATATTGAAAAAGCGTCAGCAAGCATTGTACAAAATAGACAGACATGCGATGATTAGAAAAAGTCACGATAATGAAATGGTACAAGCATTGTATGAGCATTTCTTAAAAGAACCAGGCAGTGATATTGCACACCGTTTATTGCATACCAAATATCAACCCAAAGAACGTATTTAAAGATTTTTTCAAAGGAATCCATCACGGATTCCTTTTTAGTTAATAAAAAAAACACGCAATTAAGCGTGTTTTGATGACGTTTTATTGTCAAGTGTATTATCGTTTTCACTCGTATTTTCTGTCAGTGGTTCATTCAGTGAATCCAGTGCAATTTTTATTCGATTGGCTAGACCATATAACTTATCTTTAGGAATACTACAAATTGCGACACGTAAACCACCATAAACATTAACAAAAAATATGTTCAATGTTTTAAGTTTTAAATGCAATTCGTTTTTGATGATTTGGTCATCGATTCGAATTGTGACAAAAAATCCTTCTTTATAAGGGTATAATGGTAAACCCACATCTTCAGCTTCTTTAACGAAAATGTCTGCACGTTCTTTCAGTAACAAGACAAACGTTTGTTTTTCTTCCATGTATTTTGATTTCAACGTTTTATCCAATGCGATATCGCTAAATACCCTCATACCACCATTGTTTACAGTAGACCATGTACCACGTGCTGTGTTACAACACGCATTTGATAATTTATTTAAACTGTTTTTATTTGCGGAGATTAAAATTTGTGCACCCACACGCATACCATAGGCAGTGAGTGTTTTAGAGACACTAAATGTAATAATGGTCAAAATATTATCAGGCAATCCAACAAAACGCTCGAAAATACGTTTGTATGATTCACCTTTTAAATTATAGTCGATGTAGGCAATGTCATGCACCAACACAAATGGTCCATCTTCAGAAATTTCTTTAATGATATCAATCAATTGATTCCATTCCTCATCAGTCATTGTATAACCGGTCGGGTTTTGACAAGGATCATTGATGAAAACCACAACTTTACCTTGTTTTTTCATCACCGATTGACATACTGTTTTAAAAGATTCTAAGTTAAAACCCTCACCATCAAACAAGGTGTAAAACTCAATGTCAACGCTTTGTTCACGTGCAATCGTTTTATAAGGACCCCAACCAATGTCAGGATGAATAACAGTCTCTCCTGGTGCCAGTGTATTTTTAATGGTACTGCTCAGTGCACCAGTACCTCCTGGTGTTGCAATCACTTGACAATCAATATCCAAACCAACGCTTTTAAATAACCAGTCTTTGACGGCCTCTTGGTATTCAAACGATCCTTGGATACTTGCGGCATATCTTGCTTTTTGAATATCATCAACGCGATCAAAAGCGCGATACACTGTGTCAAAAGTTAACAGTTTTCCTGTTTCATCAAAATACGTACCAAAAGCGCCATTGACGACATTTTCTGGGCCATATTTTTTACTCGCCTCAATCGCGCCAGCACTCGCTTCAAAGACGGTATCAATGATCTCACGATCATACACCACACTACTAATAAAATCTTTCATGCACGTTCACCTCGATTATTTATCGCGTCAAAAGTTTTAATTGTTCAATTGCTTCATTTGGTAACTGATCTTCTTTAGCTAAATCATGGAGATAATCCACGCGTTTTTGAATACGGTCTTTGAATTTTGCGACATATTCAGTATCTGTGAAATCGGGTAAGAACCCCTCAATTGGTAAATAGTCAATGTCTGGTAAATTCATAAACGTTTCAAACTTTGCACTGTTTTCAACAAGCATCTCAATTGCGTTTAACGTCACTTTAGGGGGAATTTTTAGATCGCCAAAATGCCCTGTATTAATGATGTAACACGCCACGTTTTGTGTTTCAAACAAATGCTTGAACTGTGTGTAGTCACGTTCTAATGGATATAATCTAAATGGATTTGCATAAGGCACCACCGCTAACTTTGATGTGTCGGCACCGTGTTCTGCACTGGTTCTTTTTGTGGCCAAAGTTGCACCCAGTATTGATGCCAAAACCGCGTGATTGATTTTAAGTAACGGCGGCAAACTGTCGTCTTTCATAATCCAAAATATTGCGTTGACAGGTTCTTTTAAGTAGTTAACACGGTTGTCGGTCCAAAACACTGATTTGACGGCTCGGCCATTGCCATTTCTAATGTCTTCGGTGACCGGTACAATGCAACCTTCTGAATCGATTGTTGCGCCAACATTTTGTAAAGTTAGTAAAAACTTGTTGTCACCACTCTCGGTTGGATAATCTGAAACTTTATCGAAATATGACGGTTCGAGTGCGACGGTTGATAAATCGTTATTATTAATGACAAACGCATCATCATGTAAAACTGTGATATCATATTTGTTAAGATGTTTGGCGTGTGTTATGGTGCTTTTACCACTACCACTGAGTCCAAAGACACCCATAACAAAGTCTTTATCCTGTCCAAGATTAAAGCGTTTCAAACCACCATGACATGCAGTAAATCCTTGTCTAGAGGCAATTGACCAAGCCATGGTTAATGTGGCCTTTTTGTGTTCACCAAAATAACGCATACCCAGCAATGCTGCACAGTTGTGGTCTTTATCAAACAAACTTAAACCCTCATCAAAGTTTTCTACATAATAATCAGGGTCTGAGTACAGTAAGATATCGCCTTCTTCAAACACGGTAGATGCCGCATAGTCTAAGCGCATGTTTTCGCTAAATAATTGGAAATTTAGAAGCCATGAATAAAGCGTATTCTCATAACCTTCGGGAATTAATATGTGGGCTTTAACCATAAAATCTTGATGCAAACCAACAATCACTGTGGCGTGATACATCGTCACATCCCGTGATGAAAAAACGGCTTCTCTTAAAATCGTCGCAAACGTTTCAATGTTATTTTTGTCAACGAGACGACGGGCTTGTGCTTGACGACCAGTGATTGTGCCATCATTAAAAATAAGTACTTTGGCATCATCATCAAGACCTAAATCATTCGCACGATAAATCGGTAAATCGGTAACAATTGTACCTGGAGAATGTTTAGCAATTGTGTAAGCTTCTTGTAAATTGTGAATACGTATAACGTTGTTGCGATAATATGCAGTTTCTAAGGTTGTACGAATACGCTGATATAAATAAGGTGTTTTAGCACCTATTTGATTACGCTTTAAATGACTCTTGGTTGCCATAGGGATATCCTTTCTTTAAATGATTATTCAATATTCCATTGGAATTTAGTACGTGATTTCCCATGAGTTTGACGCATTTTTAGTAGTGTTTCAATACGTCTTTCTGCCATTAAGTTTGCAGCTTTGTAAGTTGGGACTTTTTCTTCATCACTGAGTTTAAAGATTGTCATCAAACGATCATAGATGCCTTCGGTGGTATGAATTGCAGAAGGCTCATGATATCCGATCATTTCATGATAAACATTAATTACGCCACCCGCATTAATCACGAAGTCAGGCGCATAAAGGATGTCTTTTTCTTCCAACATCGGGCCATGAATACTTTCAACTTTTAATACATTGTTAGCGGCACCCGCAATAATCGATGCTTTGAGTTGGGGGATTGTTTCATCATTTAAGACAGCACCAATCGCGTTTGGTGAAAAGATATCACAGCGTTTGCCATAAATTTCATCAGGTTCAACGTAAACTGCAAGTGGGAATAAAACTTTGAACTCAGCAATTTTTTCAGGATCGATATCGGTAAAGTAAATACGTCTTAAATTATTTTTCTTTAAAAACTGTGCCATTTCTTGAACGACAGCACCCACACCTTGAAAGGCGATTGTTAAATCATCCAAATTGTCTTTACCTAATTTGTGTTTAACCGCAGCAAGCATACCCACATAAGTACCACGTGCAGTTAAAATCGTGGTGCTTCCTGCACCTTTTCTTAAAACACCAGAAACATAATCAGTTTCCATGTCGATGTATTCGCAGTCTTGTAAAGTCATGTTCATGTCTTGTCCGGTGTATATACGGCCATTTAAACTTTGTATGTAGCGACCATATGAACGGAAATACTCTTCACTTTTGACTTTCTTAGGGTCACCGATTAATACTGTTTTACACCCACCAATGTTTAGCCCTGCCGAAGCGTTTTTATATGTCATCCCTTTAGCCAAACGGGTTACATCATAAAGTGCTTCTTCCTCAGACTTGTAGTTAAATAGGCGTGTACCGCCACAAGAAGGACCCAAACGTGTGTCGTGAATGCAGGTAATGCCTTTTAAACCAGTTTCTTTGTTGTGAAAATAAATGATTTGTTCAAACCCTTCATTACTGTAAGAAAATACTTCGTTGGTAAAATTAGTCTTTGCTTTCATTGTGTTCTCCTTTTATAGTTTATTGTTTAAATCAGCAACTAGCGCTGATAAAGCTATCGAATAATACTTGCTTTCCATTGAATCTGCACGACTGGTTAAAACGATCGGTTTTTTTGCACCAGCAATCACGCTGGCACTCTTGGCTTTAGCCAAAAACATCATGCTTTTATAAAACACATTGCCTGATTCGATTTGTGGCATAATCACCAAATCGACATTGCCAGCCATTGGATCATGGATGTCTTTGTAATCTGCGGCTTCTTTGTTAATGGCATTATCTAACGCAAAAGGCCCACCGATAGTGCACCCTTCAATCAATCCCGATTGATTGCGTTTCACTAGAATCTCAGCATCTAAGGTTGCTGTCATTTTAGGATTAACTTTCTCGACGGCTGCAATCATGCCAACATTTGGCTTCTCAATCCCAAGTGCATGGGCAATCACAACGGCATTTTCAATAATTTCTTGTTTGTGTTCGATGGTGGGTTCAATGTTCATTGCCCCATCACTCATTAACAATAATTTATGGTACGTCGGGATTTCCATCACAGACACATGCGATATGCGATTTTTAGTACGCAACCCATAATCTTTATCTAACGCAGCACGCAAAATAATGGCTGTGTCGACATAACCTTTCATCAAAAAGTCAGCGTCATTTTGACTGACAAGTTTCACGGCTTTTTCACATGCAGTGACCGCATCAATTTCATGAACAAATTGATAATTCTCAGGTGCGTAACCCAAATCATTTAAAGCCTCTTTAACCAGTGTAATATCACCAACTAAAATGGCTTCAATAAATCCTTCTTGACGTGCTTTTTCAATCGCCTCAAGTACATGGTGGTCATTTGCAACTGCGACTGAAACTATTTTTTTCTCTTTTGCCTTGACCGCTTTAATTAAAGTTTGCATTGAAGTAATCATGCATTCACCTACTCATAGTTTTTGACTTTTTCTTCTTGACGCAAAACACGTAAAGCACCTAAAGCTAGCGCTTCCATCTCATCTTCACCAGGATAAACTAATATTTTACTGATAAATGATGTGCGCGCTTTAATAAGTTTAATCGCCAGCTGATCATAGGCTAAACCACCCGTTAAAATAATCGCATCCACTTGACCTTTTAATACCGTAGCACAACTGCCGATTTCTTTAGCGATTTGATAGCACATGACAGAAAATATGAACTCAGCCTCAGCATCACCATTTTTAATGCGTTGTTCAATCTCATAACCATCATTGGTCCCCAAATAAGCCACCAAACCACCATTGCCATAGTTTTTACGTTTAATTTCTTCTAATGTATACTTTCCTGAAAACACCATTTTATATAGTGGACCCAGTGGGACACTCCCACTGCGTTCAGGAGACATTGGGCCATCGCCATCCAATGCATTATTGACATCAATGACACGACCTTTTTGGTGGACACCAACACTAATACCGCCACCGAGATGCGCAACGATTAAGTTTAAATCAGTATACGCTTTGTTTAAATCTTTTGCGGCTTTTAAGGCCACCGCTTTTTGATTTAATGCATGAAACAAGCTGTCACGCTTAATTTCAGGCATCCCTGTATATCTGGCAATATCATCCATTTCATCAACTGCGACTGGATCAACAATAAAACTCGGAAGGTGATACATCGACGCAATTGAATGTGCAATCACACATCCAAGATTGGATGCATGTTCACCGCGCGTTGCCTTTTTTATGTAATCAATCATGGCCTCGTTTACTGCGTATGTGCCGCCTTCAATGGGTTTTAACATGCCACCACGGCCAACCACAGCACTTAACGATGCCAATGAGATATTGGCTTCATTTAAAGCATCTAAAATCGCTTTTTTTCGAAAATCAAATTGGCTGATAATATTGGGGAACGATTGAATCAAGTTTGCATCGTGTTTAATCGTGTGTTTAAATGTATTTTTTTCGTTCTCGTAAACCGCGATTTTAGTACTTGTAGAACCGGGATTGATTGCTAAAATAGTATTGGTCATAAAGCCCTCCTTGAGTGACACTTTAACAACAATTTTGATTATAACATGTTAGCGTTTTCACTACAAGCAGTAAAACGCAATTATTTTAAATATTTTTTATTCCCATCAAGAATTAAAAAAAGCGCTTAAGCGCCTTTTTATAGATAACGTAATCGTGCGGTAAAATGTCTTAATACAGGGGGCTCATAATCAAAAGTTAAACCGACAAGTTTATCGCGCTTTTGATAGACTGCAATGACCGCATCTGCGACCACATCAAGGTGAGCGTAAGTGTATGTTCTACGAGGAATTGTTAATCGCATAAACTCGACAGGGCTTTCTAAGTTCTCATGGGTATCGGGATCACGTCCGAGTAAAAACGATCCGATTTCTACTGCACGAACACCCGCTTCTAAATACAAAGCATTCACAACACTTTGTGCAGGGAACTGATCAAAAGGGATATGTGCTGCAAACTTTTTACAATCGACAAAGACAGCGTGTCCACCGACAGGAAATTGAATGGGTACACCCGCCGCTTTTAAACGATCACCTAAGTAACGGACCTGATCAAGGCGGTGTTTTAAATAGTGTTCATCCAACGCCTCAAACATCCCGACCGCAAGAGCTTCCATGTCACGGCCACTCATACCACCATAGGTTGGAAAACCTTCGTAAGGAACAACGCGTGTTTGTGCACGTTTAAATAGTTCTGTGTCGTCTTTAATTGCAATCACACCACCCATGTTTACCAAACCATCTTTTTTAGCACTCATTAAGAAAATATCGGCGAAGCTGAATAGTTCGTGACTGATGGTTAATATATCAGTGTCTTGATAACCTTGTTCACGTGATTTAACGAAATAGGCGTTTTCTGCATAACGTGCACCGTCGATAATTTTTGTAATGTTATGGCGGTCAGCAATGGCACTAACAGCGCGTAAGTTTTCCATACTGACGGGTTGTCCACCAGCCGAATTGTTAGTAACTGTCATAATGATTCCGGCAATATTTTCAGGACCTTTTTCAATAATGATTTGTTCCAGTTTTTCAAGGTCGAAATTGCCTTTAAATGGATGGTATGTTGCGGTGTCAAAACAAGCATCAATGACACAATCAATCGCGCGTGCACCAGCCAGTTCAACATGTGCACGGGTGGTATCAAAATGCATGTTAGAAATAAACACCATATTGTCTTTTTTCATCAGAAGTGGTAACATTACATGTTCAGCGCCACGGCCTTGATGGGCAGGAATAAAATAACGATAATTCGTAATTTTCTTAACCATAGCTTCGAGTTTATAGTAACTTCTACTACCCGCATACGCTTCGTCACCAACCATCAATGCGCCCCATTGTTGATCACTCATTGCGCCAGTGCCTGAATCGGTTAATAAATCAATATAAACATCTTCGCTGCGTAATGCAAAGGGATTATAACCTGCGTTTTTTAAATAGTCGAGACGTTCTTCATAGGTTGTTTGTTTAATCATTTCAACGACTTTAATGCGATAGGGTTCTGCGATATATTTAGCCATAATTTCATCCTCGTTTCGTTTGAACTCAAAGCCAATTATACACCATAATCACAAAAATGAAAACGCTTTTAAATAAACTTTTTTTTCGTATCAAACAGTTTTGAATGTCTGATTGATAGTGGTATAATACTTAATAAGGAGATGATTGTATGTTATTTCAACCGTATCAAATTAAAGGTCTTACGTTAAGAAACCGTCTCGTGATGGCACCGATGACAACCTACAGCAGTAATCCTGATTTTACAGTGTCGGCGTCTGAATATGAATATTATGCATTGCGTAGTCAAACCATTGGGCTACTCATTACAGCCGCCACGAGTGTGAGTGATTCAGCGCAAGCGTTTCCCAATCAAATCAGTTTAAAAGACGATCGCTTTATTCCTGGGATGTCGCAGCTTGTTGATGTTGTTCATCAAGGTGGCGCAAAAATCATCGTCCAGCTACATCATGGTGGTCGGATGAATGAACCTCAGCTATTTGACGATCATCGCCAAATTGTCTCAGCGAGTGCCGTCAAGGCAGAACGCGAATACGCAGTGATCCCAAGGGCACTTGAAACAAAAGAAGTATATGCCACCATCGATGATTTTGCAAAAGCTACAAAACGTGCAATTGAAGCCGGTTTTGATGGCGTTGAACTGCATGGCGCTAATACGTATTTGCTCCAGCAGTTTTTCTCGCCACACTCGAATCGGCGAACCGATGAGTTTGGTGGTTCATTAGAAAAACGTATGCGTTTTTCTATCGAACTGATTAAGGCTGTTGATTCAGTGATTAAAACCCATGCCAAACAACCCTTTATTTGCGGGTATCGACTCTCACCAGAAGAACTCGAAACGCCAGGCATTACCATCGAAGATACGCTCGCATTTGTGGATGTTTTAAAAACGCTACCTATTGATTACTTACACGTTTCTTTAAGCCGATATAATCAATCATTAATTCGTGATGAAACAGATAATGAGGCAATTGCAACCAAAATTCAACGTCATTTAAAACATCAAATACCATTGATTGGTGTAGGGGGTATTGACTCGACAGAAAACGCTGAAGATGCCCTGGCCATGGGTTATGATCTTGTGGCGGTAGGCATGCGCATTATTGCAGAACCATTACTGGGATATAAAATGGCGCACAACTTGCCCATTAACAGTGTGATTCATCGAAATTTATCGATACCAGAGCCTTTATTTAACCGCTTGTTAAAATACCGACGATACTTTAAAGATAATACGTATACAATTGACGATAAATAATACGGTTTAAGCAGAGGAGGATTGATACCGTGTATGCAGCAATGATTATAAGAGAAAGCCGATTGGCCAAACAGATGGGCGGGCCACCGATTTTCCATGATGGATTTTTAAAACGTGTGAGTATCGATGAACGCGTCATGACATTAGACATCGAAATTTTAGCACAAAACAATCCCTTACTTGAACAAGATGCAATGGTCAGACTTGAACTTAAAGATTTGCAGTCACTGAGTTTGCAAGCGCCTGAATGCACAAACCATATCATGGTTATTCATGATTTGGATATCATTCGTCAAGACAACCAATTGTTGTCGTTAAAACTAGAAAACAAAGAAGGTTTTGTGAGTGAAGTTGTATTTGCTAAACTCGATATCCGAAAAGCATAAAAAAAGCCATAAACTTAACGTTTAAGACTTTTTGTAAGACCCAAAACCACCGTCTAGTACATGGACTTCAGTAAACCCTTTGCGGGTAAGTGCTTTGGCGACTGATTTCGCTTTTTTACCATTCTGACAATACAGGTAAACTGCTTTGTCTTTACGAATTTTGGTTTGTTGTTTACTTTTTAGGTAACGACCACTAAAATGACGTGCACCTTTTATTTTTTCATCGGGTTCATCACTTGGTTTGCGTAAATCAATCAATTGACCTTTGCGCATACCGGCAATGAATGTCTCTTTGTTATCAATGAGAATTGGCACTGGGTTTTTCTTTCTACGCATCGAAAACAAAAGACCAATTGTTAACCCCAATGCAATTGGGATAATTAACTCCATAAAACGATCCATTGAACCACCTCTTTGATACGTATTATAGGGTGTCTATAGAGTCTTGTCAATTGAAGACTGGTTGAAATCTTTTTAAAGGGTGGTGTTGCAATGAAAATTCATCAGTATTATCCATACGGTATTGCGTTGTTTACCGGTTTTTTCATAATTATTCTTTTTGTTTTAGGTTGGCGATTAGACCGCGATTCACAAACAGTATTGGGAATAATCTTTATGCAAATAGGGTTGCTCATTTGGCCTTTTTATATTATCATAGTTTTTAGTTTATCATTGTTTGTTAAAGATACGCCAAAGCAAAACACACTGTGGCACCGTTTAAGACAGTTTAGACGCGCATCACTCATAATACCATTGGGTGCTATTGTCGGTGTGTTATTGACTTTATTTGTCGCGTATCTTAGTGGAGGAAGTATATGATTAATTTAAAAGAAGTGTATCAAACTGAAACGGGCATTAAAGTCAACGACTACTACATTTATAACCGCCGGAAAAATTATCCGATACTCTTTCCTTTGAGTTTGGTTTTAATGCTTGTCATCATCGTATTTTATACGCTATCAATATTGGATTTACTTGACATTGTCCACATTGTTAATCAACCAGTGGATTGGTTTGTTTATGAAAGCATTGCTTTATTGGTGTTACTGTTTACTGTTTATCAGTGGCGTCGTTTAAGGGTTGAGCGCTTACTGGTTACTAAAACCGGTTTGGCTTACAACAAAGGAAAAAAAGTGATTGCAACAGCCTTTGAATCGATAAAAAACGTTAACCAGTTCGATGGTTATGGCTTGATGATAGAAACCACAACACTACCGATTCATATTGATTACCGCCACTATCCAGATGCGTTAAAGTCAATTGAAAAATTATTTGCGGCACAAGGTCACTTTAATGAAACACCATATGCCCACGATTTTCATTTTTCTAATGACATGATTGTGGTTGAAGAAATACTAACTCAAATGGATCCCAAAACAGAATTTTTGCTCGATACATACCGCAATAAATACCGCTATATTAATGTCGGTTATATTGAAGATCTATTATTTTACAATGTTCAAATCGAACGTATGTCAGTCACAAATAAAACACATGCATCAATTTATTTAAGTCACATTGATGTCAAAGCCAACCATCCTGAAAACACAAAGTTTAAAGCCCAAAAAACCGATAAAGCAATGCTTTGTTTTCAAGACGTCACAGAATTAAAGATTACCGGTGTTGGTGATAACGCTAAAACGACGCCGAATACACTAGCGTCACTTAGAAGTATTCTTAAAAATGCGGTGTTGTTTGAAACCACCTTTAAAGAAAGAAATAATAAACTTCACGCTAAGATGGCGCTCCAACAAGACATTCATAATTACTTGGTTCAATTTACATACTCAGCGGTCATTACCGGATGGAATGCGCTTGAAGAAGATGCGTGGTTTGAAAAATAGTCAAACGTTAAAGATAGACAATGCGTGTAAAAACCGATATAATAGTGCCATAATTAGGAGAGATGTCTATGACAACGAGTAATGATTTTAAAACAGGCTTAACGATTCAGCATGATGGCAACATCTATACAGTGCTTGAATTTCAGCATGTTAAACCGGGTAAAGGGGCTGCATTTGTACGCTCTAAACTGCGTAACTTGCGATCAGGTGCGGTGATTGAAAAAACATGGCGTGCTGGAGAAAAAGTCGCAACTGCAATGATTGAAAAAACAAAAATGCAGTATTTATATGCTTCAGGAGATCAACATGTGTTTATGAATCAAGAAACGTACGAACAACTAGAAATTAATGCCAAACAGATTGAATATGAACTCAATTTCTTAAAAGAAACGATGGAAATTAGCATCATTAGCTTTGAACAAGAGTTACTCGGTGTTGATTTACCAGAAAAAGTTGCATTGGTGGTCTCAGAAACAGTCCCAGGTGTACGCGGTAATACAGTGTCTAACACAACCAAAGATGCTGTCTTAGAAACCGGATTAAAACTTCAAGTGCCATTGTTTATCAATGAGGGCGATGAAATCATCGTCAACACACACACTGGCAAATACAGCACAAAAGCTTAAAAGGAGTGAACCTAATTGGAGATTCCCGCCCAGATCTTAGCGGTGAGTGATGTATCACCCATCAGCGTGATCGTTTTATTTATTTTACTTGTCGTTTCTAGTTTTTTTTCAATGAGTGAAACCGTGTTTTCGAGTCTCAATCCGATTCGCATGAAAACATTCATAGAAGATGGTAAGAAAGGCAGCAAAAAAGCGTATTGGATTTATGATCGTTTTGATTTAACGCTGTCGACAATTTTAGTAGGCAACAACTTAGCGAATGTCGCCCTCGCCACGATTAGTGTGGGTGTTTTTTCACGTATATTTGCTAATCAGGAAACACTTGTAACGGTTTTAAATACGCTTGTGATGACAACAATCATTTTAATTTTTGGTGAAATCATCCCGAAAAGTTTCGCTAAAATGCATGCCGATACTATTGCTTTAAAAATCAGTGGGATTTTATATTTGTTAATCAAAGCGATGCGACCACTCACTTTTGGGTTTATTAAAATCAAATCGTTGTTCATTAAAGAAGAACGTCGTTTAACAATTAGTGTGACAGAAGATGAACTCGAAACTATCATTGATACGATGGAAGAAGAAGGTTCAATTGATGAAGATGAAGCTGAGATGTTACAAAGTGTTTTAGATTTGGGTGAGAAACGGGTGTATGAAATTATGACGCCCCGTGTTGATATGATTGCTGTTGAGGTCAACGATTCTGTGGATACTATCAAACAAGTCTTTCTTGATTATCAGTTTTCACGTATTCCAGTTTTTGACAATTCCCGTGATAATATTATTGGCATTATAACTGAACGTGATTTTTTCACTTGTTTAATCAACAACCAACCATTCGATATCCATGACCATGTAAAAACGCCAATATTTGTCTCAAAATCGATGCGTGTTGATACATTGATAGAAACCCTGCAAAGAGAAAGTATTCACCTGGCCATCGTCAGTGATGAGTTTGGTGGTACCAGTGGTATTGTCACCATGGAAGACGCATTAGAAGAACTCGTTGGCGAGATATATGACGAACATGACGATGTCGATGAGGAGTACGTTCGTCGTATTTCAACCAATGAATACGGTGTGAACTCTGATATTGAACTGGACGATTTATTTGAAGAATTAGAACTTGGCCCACCACCCAGTACAGAACTTACTTTGGGCAGTTGGTTATATGGTTGTTTTGAAACATTACCTGAAATCGATATGTATTACGAGGTAACCCAAACCATTCCGAGCTATGATCATGAAACCCCTGAGGTAAAAGTCGACATACGTTTTGTGATTAAGGAAATTAAAGAACGTAGAATTAAGTACGTTCATGTAATAACACACTATCATGGAGACGAAACAAACCAACCAAAAACAAACAACAAATAAGAGAGGTGATAATCGTGGAACGCATTCAAAAAAAAATCGCTGCTAGCGGGTACTGTTCAAGACGTAAAGCAGAAGAGCTCATCACCTCAGGTGTCGTTGCTGTCAACGGCGAAATCGTAACTCAGTTAGGCACAAAAGTAGGCCAAAATGATGTCATTACTGTTTCAGGTGAGATCATTGAAAAGGCCCTTAAAAAATATTATGTACTGTATAAACCCGAAGGATATATCAGTACGACTGACGACGAAAAAAAGCGCCGTACAGTGATAGAACTGATTGATTCAGAAGTATCTATTTATCCTGTGGGCCGTCTTGATTATGATACCTCAGGTGTTTTACTGTTGACCAATGACGGTGATTTTAATCAAGCCATGATTCACCCTAAAAATTCAATTGAAAAAGTGTATGAAGTAACGATTAAAGGGTTTTTAAGAAAAGAAACATCGTACGCATTGATGCGAGGCATCAAACTCGATGGCACCAAAACAAAACCTGCTAAAATAACTCAAGTTAAAACCAATGTCGAAAAAGCGACGACAAAATGTTTAATGACAATTACAGAAGGTCGCTACCATCAAGTGAAAAGAATGTTTGAAGCATTCAATCATGAGGTGATCAAGTTAAAGCGTGTGCGTTTTGGTACAATCACGCTCGACAACTTAAAAAAAGGTGAGTATCGTTCATTAAAACCACATGAATACAAAACATTAATGCAATTAACCGGTATTCCAACCCAACAAAATAGGTGATTATCACCTTTTTGTTTGGCCTTAACCCAATAATCATTGTGAACCAATGTGTTAAGAACGTTTTCTTTATAGAAAATCGTTTATTCCACTTTGAACGTGTGATACAATGAGTCTAGAAAAGTGAATGCATTATAATTTTTATAAAAGGTGGAACACTATGAAAGTTAAGCATTACTATGTTAAAGATATGCTTTGGATTGTAGGATTAATTGTACTTCAACTGTTGTTTACGACGTTTGCACCGGTACGCCCAGCAGATGCACTGAGCAGCGTTACTGTTGAGCGTAGTTTTATCAGTTTAACATTTCAGTTTGAAACATTTAGTCGAACCTTTTATCCATTGTTAACCATTATTTTTGTCGGTGTACTTGTTAAACTAATCTTTAGTAAACCCAGACGATTAACATTAATCTACGGGTTAGGATTAGTACTTGTTGGTCATATTTCCTATATGACTCAACTTTACCAGTTGGCGGGTTCAACCGTTAACTTAAGCGCGACTCAATTTTTGTCACGTCAACTGATAGTAGACCAAGCAGTATTCGCACAAGATGCAACAACCTACATATTATTCGTGTTACTGGCAGTAAAAACAATCGTCATTGTTTATGAAAAAGTGCATCATCACCAAATGACATTACGCATTAAAACACAAAAAAACGAGGCTTAAGATAGCCTCGTTTTTATATTTTTAGAGCAAACCGCTGCCAAATAATCCTGCAAAAACCAAACTGATAATCGTCATTAACTTGATTAAAATATTGATTGAAGGACCACTTGTATCTTTGAATGGATCACCCACTGTGTCACCAGTGACACTGGCTTTATGTGCAAAACTACCCTTGTCACCATGATGACCTTCTTCAATGAATTTTTTAGCGTTGTCCCAAGCACCCCCAGCATTGGCCATGAAGATGGCCATTGAAATGCCACTTGCTAAAGCCCCAGCAAGTAAGCCCCCAAGCGCTTCACTACCCAACATAAACCCAACAATAAGTGGAGAAGTCACGGCGAGTAAGCCAGGAATAATCATTTCTTTTAATGCGGCTTTCGTTGAAATATCAACACAACGTGCATAATCTGGTTTGGTAGTGCCTTCCATAATGCCAGGCATTTCTTTAAACTGACGGCGGACCTCATCAATCATTTTTGAGGCAGCTCTACCGACACTTGACATGGTCAATGAACTAAATAGGAACGGTAACATCGCACCAATCAAAATACCGACAATAACCCTTGGATTGGTGATGTCAATGCTCGGTAAGTCAGCCGCGGTGACAAACGCACTGAACAATGCCAATGATGTCAGTGCAGCACTACCGATTGCAAAGCCTTTCCCAATCGCAGCCGTGGTGTTACCAACGCTGTCAAGTTTATCGGTGATTTCTCTTACTTTTGGGTCCATATGGCACATTTCGGCGATACCACCTGCATTATCTGCGATGGGTCCATACGCATCAATCGCGATTGTCATGCCGGTTGTTGCCAGCATACCCACGGCACTCAATGCAATCCCGTAAAGGCCAATTGCGCCACCACCAGTTACGGTGTATGAGAAGATAATGACAGCACCGATAAGTAAAACAGGTATTGCAGTTGATTCCATACCAATCGATAATCCCCCAATAATATTGGTCGCATGACCTGTTTCAGATTGTTTAGCAATTTCTTTGACACGCTTATAGTCACTTGAAGTGTACATTTCTGTGATAAAACCAATAATGATACCAACGGCCAACCCAGCAATAATGGCAAGGAATGGGCCAAAATTAGCAAATATACCTTGATTCACATAATACCAAGTCAATAAAATCGTTGCAAAAAAGAAAATAATACCCGCATTGTAAGTCCCTTTTTTTAGCACTTTATGCGGTTCATCAGCTTCTTTAGAACGCACAGTTATCGTCCCAATAATCGCCGCTAAAATACCGATGGCAGCCAGTAAAATTGGGAAAAATGCACCTTCTAATCCATGGGTCACTACACCAAGTGTCATTGCTGCGATAATTGAACCAACATAAGATTCAAATAAATCTGCACCCATCCCTGCAACATCCCCGACATTGTCACCCACATTATCTGCAATCACTGCAGGATTACGTGGATCATCTTCAGGAATACCGGCTTCTATTTTTCCCACTAAATCGGCACCTACGTCCGCAGCTTTGGTGTAAATACCACCGCCAACACGGCCAAACAATGCAATACTTGATGCACCTAAACCAAATCCAGTCATGACTTGAATTACAGTTTCAATGCCCAAATTCAAGACATAAGTCCCGATTAAATAAGAAACAATCAATCCAGTCAGTCCGAGCCCAACAACAGCCATGCCCATAACGGCACCACCACTGAAGGCGATGTCCAATGCTTTATTCATACCCTCATCGTTCGCACTAATCGCAGTACGTGAATTTGCGGCCAACGCGCCACGCATACCTAAATAACCTGCTAAAGCACTTAAAAAAGCACCTAAGACAAAAGTAGTTGCAGTTAAAAAATTAATTGCAAAACCCAGTATGAAAAATAACACAACCACAAAAATACCAATAATCTTATACTCACGACTTAAAAAAGCCATGGCACCTTCTTTGATGTACCCAGAAATCTCTGCGACACGCGCATCAATTTTCTGAATGCGCTTGATTTTCATAAACAAGACAAGCGCATAAAGCATCGACATAACGCTCATTACAAGTGCCAGTAAAATAAATGTTAACATGATGGAACCCCCCTTAACAAATTTTCATATGTATGAGTATATCAAAAAGCGCTTACATTATCAAGCGTCAATTATCTTTATTATAAGTAATGCACAAAATAACACAGGGAAATGGGATTGAATTAAAATAAGCTTATGGATTTGCAGCTTTTATGATATAATAGGTGTGATTTTTAAAGAGGTGATTGAATGAAGACGGTGCAGATAGCCATTGATGGGCCTGCAGGGGCCGGCAAAAGTACGATTGCTAGACTCGTGGCTCAGCGATTCAATTATACGTATATCGATACTGGCGCGATGTATCGTGCCATTACATTGAAGGCGATGCAATCAAAAATTGATTTGCATGATGAAAACGCATTTGATTTTATCGATCAAACGCGTTTTGATTTTAATAACGGTATACTGTATATGGATGACAATGATGTCAGTGATTTAATCCGAACACGCGCAGTGTCAAACCATGTGTCTTTGGTTTCAAGTTATTTTACTGTAAGACATAAACTTGTTGAAAGACAAAGACAAATGGCAGACCAACAAAATGTGGTTATGGATGGCAGGGATATTGGGTATCATGTTTTGCCGCACGCAGCTTACAAGTTTTATTTAACTGCAGATGTGCTAACCCGTGCAAAAAGACGTTTTTCTGAAAACCAACTACGAGGGATACATAGTTCATTAGAGGAATTGGTTGAAGAAATCAAGTCGCGTGATGCTTTTGACTCAACGCGTGAACACAGTCCGTTAAGGCCTGCTAATGATGCAATCATTATTGACACATCAGCGATGACCATTGAAACCGTTGTTTTAACCATCGAAACAAAAGTTAGAGAGGGAGAGTATTATGGAGTATAAAAATGTTAAAGAAGGCAGTGTTGTTATCGGTACTGTGTATAAAGTCAAAGAAAGCGAAGTCATTGTCGCCATTGATGGGTGCCCATACGAAGGAACAATTCATAAAGAGTTTCTTACAAAAGAGCGCATAACCAGTGCCAAAGATTTGTACAAAGAAGGCGATAAAATTGAAGCAGTTGTCCGTAAAAAAGATGATGAGCATGGTATTTTATTGTTGTCATGTTTAGAAATTGAACAAAAAAAGAAATTTAATGAACTTCAAGATTATTTCGCGCAAGAAACCGTGTTTGAAGCACATGTTAAAGGTGTGAATAAAGGCGGTTTAGTTTTAACTGCAATGGACCATGAAATGTTTATGCCATCCAGCGAAGTATCGATGGAATTTCAAGAAGATTTTTCGATTTTTGTTAATCAAACACTGAAAGTCAAAATTTCTGAAATTCGTCGCAATAAAATCGTTGTTTCACATAAAATGGTTGAAAGAGAAACCAAAAAAGAACAAAAAGCGCAAGAACTTGAAACCATCACTGAAGGTGATGTGTTAGAAGGTAAAGTTGTTAAGATTATGCCTTTTGGTGCATTCATTCGTTTTAACCAAGTGGAAGGTTTGTTGCATATATCAGAAATTTCACATCATAAAACCAATCAAGTGTCAGACGTTTTAAAAGAAGGCGAAACAGTCACAGTTAAAGTGATTCAAGCGAAAAATAATAAACGTTCTTTATCAATGAAAGCATTACAAAAAACACCGTGGGAACAATTTGCAGATGCGCATAAAGTTGGCGATCAAGTCACGGGTAAAATTGTTAAGAAAATGCAGTTTGGTATGCTCGTTGAAGTGATGCGTGATGTCGCAGGAATTATTAACCGTAACGATTATTCATGGAATCCACGATTAAACCTTGCGGGTGAAGTCAATGTTGGTGACACCATCGACGTTAAAATTCTTTCAATGGATGCCAAACACCGAAAAATGCAATTATCAAAAAAACATTTAGAATATAATCCGTGGGAAGACGTTAAAGTCCGTGTTGGTGAAACCGTTAGCGGCGAAGTTAAAGAACTTCAAAGCAATGGTGCTTTGGTCGAAGTTCAAGGCGTTAATGCATTTTTACCAATCGCAGAAATTCAAGAAGAACGCACAGAAAAACCACAGGATGTATTAAAACTAGAACAAGTCATTAAAGCGACTGTCATTAAGTTTAATCCACAAAATTGGCAAATGGTGTTAAGTAAAAAGACCCATGATGAAAAACAAGTGCGCGATGAGTATAAAAAATATTTACGTAGCGAAAACAAAGAAGATCAATCACAAACACTGGGCGAATTATTCGCCGATAAATTTAAACAATTGAAAAAATAAAGGTTGTGAACATATGTTACCTTCTGTCGCAATCGTTGGACGTCCTAACGTTGGAAAATCGACGTTGTTTAACCGCATCATCGGTGAACGTTTATCGATTACTGATGAAACGCCTGGATTAACACGGGACCGTCTTTATGCACAAGCCGAATGGCTAACACGACAATTTAATGTCATTGACACTGGCGGCATCGATTTTCATGATGCCCCTTTTATCCATGAAATAAGATCGCAAGCCGAAATCGCAATGGAAGAAGCCGATGTCATTATCTTTGTTGTCGATGTTCGAAGTGGTGTGACAGAAGAAGACAGTTATATTGCTCGAATTCTTTATAAAAGTAATAAACCACTCATCTTAGCGGTCAATAAAGTTGATGATAATCATCTTGCAGATACGCTGTATGAGTTTTATGCACTTGGTGTCGGAGACCCCATCGCAGTGTCATCAGTCCATGGTGTTGGGATTGGCGATCTTTTGGATAAAATTATCGAAAATTTACCTGAAGCACAACCCGATCCTTATGATGAAAAAACGATTAAAATGGCAGTTATTGGCCGTCCAAATGTCGGTAAAAGTTCATTAACTAATGCTTTGCTTGGTGAAAACCGCGTGATTGTATCTGAGATTGAAGGCACCACAAGAGATTCTATTGATACGACATTTGTTCGTGATGACCAACCGTATGTTGTGATTGATACTGCAGGCTTAAGAAAACGTGGCAAAGTCTATGAAAACGCAGAAAAATACAGTGTACTCCGTGCATTATCCGCGATTGATCGTAGTGATATGTGTTTGGTATTAATCGATGCAGACCAAGGCATTCGTGAACAAGATAAAAAAATAGCGGGTTATGCCCATGACGCGGGTAAAGCCGTGATTATTGTGGTTAATAAGTGGGATTTAGTTACCAAAGATGATCGTACAATGAATCGATTTGAAGAAGAGATTAAATCACATTTCCAGTTCATTGCTTATGCACCCATCGTTTTTCTATCGGCGAAAACCCATGCCCGTATTAACACGTTGTTTCCGGTCATTGAAACAGTGTTTAAGTATTACTCAAAACGCGTCTCTACCAGTTTATTGAATGATGTGATGATGGACGCATTCCAAATGAATCCACCAAAATCACATCAAGGTGGTGTACTAAAAGCTTATTACGCAACACAAGTTGGGGCGAAACCACCCACTTTTGTGCTGTTTGTGAATGACACAAATTGGCTTCACTTTAGTTACAAACGTTATTTAATCAACCAATTGCGTGCTGCATTTGGGTTTGTTGGCACACCGCTCCATATTATCTTAAGAAAGCGTGATTAGATGAATATAACCGTCATCGGGGGTGGCTCTTGGGGACTTGGGCTAGCAAAAGTCTTAAGTGATAACAACCATCAAGTGATGGTGTTTGATGTGAATGAAGCGATTGTCCAAGCAATCAATGAAGACCATCGATGCATACAGTTAGACCAAAATATTCCTGAATCAATTCAAGCCTCTGATAGTTGTGAGAAAGCAGTCAATTTTTCTGAGGTATTACTTTTTGTTGTACCAACCAAAGTTTTAAGATCAGCGCTCACCGAGGTTATTAAACATACAACCACACCAAAATTATGGCTCAACGCAGCCAAAGGTATTGAACCTGAAAGCTTTAAGCGAATGTCAGAAATATTTGATGAATTGGTACCACCAAAATACTTAGCAGGGTTTGCCTCAATCAGTGGACCGAGTCATGCAGAAGAAGTAATTAAAGGCATGCCAACCGCCGTAACATGCGCTAGTATCGATGAAAAACACGCCTTAAGGTGTCAAGAGATATTTCATAACCAAGCCTATTTCAGGGTATATACAAGTACTGACTTAATCGGCACTGAACTGGGTGGTTCACTAAAAAATATATTCGCACTTGCGAGTGGCATACTGCGTGGACAAGGGCTTGGTGATAACGCCATGGCTGCAGTCATGACGCGTGGGTTAGTCGAAATGGAACGTTTTTATAATCACTTTGGTGCCCAAAGCGAATCACTTAAAGGACTCACAGGTATTGGTGATTTAATCGTGACATGTACGTCAAACCATTCCCGTAACTTTCAAGCGGGTTATCAGATTGGCTCTGGAGAAGACTATAACCAGGTCTTAGACAGCATGTCGATGGTTGTTGAAGGTATTCGCACATGTGAGGCTGCCTACCATTTGGCAAAGAA
>SKFU01000073.1 GCA_007117835.1 Candidatus Izemoplasma sp.
ATAAATGTGAATGAGCTAGTGACACTTCGAGTGTGTATTTACAAGGTTACATTTGGCTATGTTTGTGGTTTCACAATGTTTGAATCAATCAAACAAGGAGGTTTTTAATTTGATATTCATCGGTATTGATATCGCGAAAGATCATCACGATATCGCCATCATCAACGATTGTGGGGAAATTTTGAACAGCCATCTTCATATTGAGAATTCAGCTTCAGGGTTAAAAAAACTTCATATGGAAATTAGACCCCATATGAAGTCGCTTGATGACATACATATAGGAATGGAAGAAACCGGCATCTATCATGAAAACTTACGAGATTTTTTGATAGCGCAAAGGTACACTGTCTATTCTATAAACCCTAAACTAACGTATCACAGTCGCCTTTCTTCGTCCACACGACGCACAAAGACTGATAAGTTAGACGCAATCGCAATCACTAGGTATATAATGAACAGTCACACGGTTCTCCATTCCTATACACCATCATTATACCACCTAGATGAGTTAAAACAATTATCACGTAGTTACCATAACAAGAAAAACATTGTTTGTATACATATTTTTTTCAGCAATGATCGTATTGATTTCAACGCTTAAAAACTATGTGTCTACGCGTTGCAAAAGAAATCAGCATTTGACTTTACGCTCTCAACCTTTGAGGTTATAATACAATAACCATTAAAAGGAGGATTATCTATGTCAATTTTAAAAGAAACATATACGTTATCAAACGGTGTGAACATGCCTAAAATTGGTTTTGGGACATGGCAGATAAAAGACGGTGAAGATGCATATAACGCTGTTTTGACTGCGCTTAAAAATGGTTATCGTCATATTGATACGGCTCAAGGGTATGGTAATGAAAAAAGTGTTGGCCGTGCCGTGAAAGACTCTGGCATACCAAGAGAAGAAGTGTTTATAACATCCAAACTTGAATCGCATATTAAAAACTATGATGAAGCCAATGAAGCCTTTGAAAAAACGCTTAGAGACCTTGGAACTACTTATGTGGATTTATTCATCATCCATGCGCCTTGGCCTTGGCATGATATGGGTAAAGACTGTGCTGAGGGTAATGTTAGTGCCTATCGCGCCCTTGAACTGGCTTACAATAACAAACAAGCCCGAGCCATAGGGGTTTCAAACTTTGAGCCTGTCCATATTCAAAACATTCTTGATCATAACACAATCGTTCCTCATGTTAACCAAATAGGATATTTTATTGGCATTGATCAGTCTGAGACCATTGATTTTTGTAACCAACACAATATTTTCATTGAAGCATATTCACCGTTGGGTATAGGGTATTTGCTTGAGAATAAAGCAATTCAAGCCATGGCTTTAAAATATGGAAAAAGTTCTGCACAAATTTGTATTCGTTACTTGCTTCAAAAAGGCGTTGCACCATTGCCAAAAAGCACCCATGAGTCACGCATGATTGAGAACGCGCACGTTGATTTTATAATCAAATCAGAAGATATGACCTTTCTTGACACCATTAAAGGTGATCCGCGTCGTTGGGACAATATTGACTAAACTGTTTGAAAGAATTACTGTAAAAAATTAAAACACTGTTTCATGTCTCGCGAAGACAAGTCACGGTGTTTTTTATTGGATATTTCTTTACGTGGCGTCACGCAATATATTAAATAACTGAGATAATCTTATACCCGCTTTATCTAGGTTAATAATCATTATGGTCATTAAGCAGACGCGGTGATATTAATTATCTGAAAACATGTTCACTAAATTTTGTTTACATGCGCCATCACGGGAGGGTTTAAAGCTAAATTGACCATTCTACAAAATTGGATGCCACACAAAAGCGTGTATTTATAACCATTTTGAAAAAAATAAATAAAAAAAATAAAAAATTACGAAAACGTTATAGTAAAACACTTACATTTATGATATCCTATTAGCGAAAACGTTATAGTGAATAATGGAGGCTCCCATGCTTATACAGTACGAAACGTCTAAATATGGTGGTTACTATCATAAAATAGTTGAAGAAACTAATGAAAAAGTAGAATCTTTGCTTTTATTTAATCCCCTAAATAGTTACCAAAAAATTATCGGTTTTGGTGGCGCTTTCACTGAAGCGAGTGCTTATACGTTATCGTTGATGTCTAAAGCAAATCGCCATAAAGTTTTAGACTTATACTTTAATCCAACGACTGGTTTGCGCTATAACTTAGGACGTGTTGCTATCCATAGTTGCGATTTCGCCTTAGAAAACTATACTTATGTCAATGATTATGATGTGGATTTAAAAAGTTTTAATATTGCCCGTGAATTTCAATGGGTGATACCGATGATAAAAGATGCTGAAGCGATTCGAAACGCGCCCATTGCGCTTTTAGCTTCACCATGGAGTCCACCAGCTTGGATGAAACACAACCATGATATGAATAATGGTGGTAAGTTAAAAAGTGAGTATTTTCAAATTTGGGCTAACTATTATATCCGATTTATCCAAGCGTACGAACAAGCTGGACTTCATTTATTTGGTGTCACAGTACAAAATGAGCCAGCTGCTCAACAGGTTTGGGATTCGTGTATTTACACGGCTGAAGAAGAACGTGACTTTGTTAAAAATTATTTAGGACCCACATTGCATGCAAACGGCTATCAAGATAAAGCCTTAATTATATGGGACCACAATCGTGATTTAATGGTCGAAAGAGCACAAACTGTGCTTAGTGATATTGAAGCCAGTTCATACGTTTGGGGTGTAGGCGTTCATTGGTATGTATCCGAAGCATTCGAGAACTTATCTAAAGTAAAATCAATGTTTCCTGATAAACATCTGTTATTCACTGAAGGATGTATTGAAGATGGCGTAAAACTAAATGTTTTCGAAACGGGTGAACGATACGCTCGAAATATGATTGGTGATTTCTCTAATCATTGTGAAGGGTATATTGATTGGAACTTGGCTTTAAACGAAATCGGTGGACCAAATCATGTCGGTAATTATTGTGATGCACCAATCATCTGCGATACCCAAAACGATACAGTTCATATTAACAGTTCATACTTTACTATAGGTCACTTTAGTAAGTATGTTGAAGTGGATGCGGTTCGCATTGAATCTCACCTTGATCACCCTAATATTAAACACGTTGCCTTTTTGAATCCAAACGGTACGATAGTGATAGTTTTGCAAAACGAGTCGGAAGTAGATGGTGTCATAGACATCAAGAATTCCAAACAAAACCATACGGTAAAAATAAAGAAAAGAAGTGTTTCAACAATTATGATAAAGGAAGATATTTAATGGCTGATTATTATTTTAAAGATGGACAGTTTATCATTGAAAACTACAACCAAAAAAATCCATTCGCTAATTTTTTGCCGGGTGTCGCAGGTAAAATGGGCATTCCACTTTGGACTTTTTATGTTAATCGTGGTCAAGCCATAAGCGGCTACGGTTTGCAGGATAAGAATCATCCGATTATGACTTTCACACCCGCAAACAAAGCGTATGAAACCGTTGCATTTGACGGCTTTAGGACGTTTATTAAAACAAGTAATGCATTGTATGAACCATTTCAAGTTGACTCGAAACATACACATAAAATGATGATTGATCAATCATCATTTAGTATTGAAGAGCATAACAAGAGTCTTGGCATTAAAACTAAAGTTACTTACTTCGGACTTGCGAATGAGCCAATGGCTAGTTTGGTTCGTAAAGTTCAAATAACCAATACATCCTCTTATTGTTCCTCTTTTGAAATACTGGATGGTATTGCAGAAATTTTACCGTCTGGTATTCAAAATGAGGCTTTCAAATCAGTCTCTAACGTACTTGCGAGTTGGATGGATGTCAAACATCTTGATGATAATATTGCTTTTTATTGCTTACGGGGTTCAACGGGTGATAGTAGCGAAGTCAATATGATTAACGACGGCAACTTCTATCTTGCATTTACAAAAAAAGGATTAATTAAACCCATTGTTGACAAGCACTTAGTGTTTGGGCAAAACACCGCGAAAACGACACCCCAATATTTTATGAGTCACAGTATCGAACATATTGTTTCATCACCCCAGGTTTTTGCCAATAAACTACCTTGTGCTTTTATGCCTTTAAAGACTTCACTTGAGGCAGGAGAGTCGATAGAATTATACGCGTTAAGTGGTCATAGTCAGAACATAGAACTGTTAAGGAAAATGATACCACGTGTCACATGTAGTGAATACATTAAAACCAAACAAATTGAAGCGTCAACCGTTATTGAAATAATGTTGAATGATGTAAACACTGATAGCGCATATCCAATTTTTGATAAATATGTGAAGCAAAACTACTTAGATAATATCTTGCGTGGAGGTTATCCAGAAAAAATTGGTAATACGATTTATCACTTGTTTTCAAGACGTCACGGCGACTTAGAAAGAGACTACAACTTTTTTAGTTTAGCGCCTGAGTATTATTCTCAAGGTAATGGCAATTTTAGAGATGTATGCCAAAACCGTCGAATGGACTCGTTTATAAACAAAGATGTCGATCGTTTTAACATTTACCAGTTTGCGAATTTAATCCAATTGGATGGTTACAATCCGTTGTCCATTAATGGCACATTATTTACACTCAATCCAGCTATCGATCAAGAAGCCTTAGTGAAAAGACATTTTGATTGTGAACCGAGCAAAGGTTTAGAGTGTTTAAAGAGGCCTTTTACACCAGGTAAAATCGTGAACTGTGTTGAACGCAATCAACTAAGTGTAAAGACAGATACTGAAACATATTTAAACGACATTATCAATCATTCAGATGCCCATATTGAAGCAAGTTTTGGAGAGGGTTTTTGGATAGATCACTTTACATATATTATTGATTTGATTGAAACTTATCAAAATATTTTTCCGGATCGCATGTCTCAACTGCTTTTTGATTCTCACGATTATGCTTATTATGATTCACCAGTAAGTGTAAAATCAGTGCTTGAAAAGCGCATGCTTAACGACGATCAACAAGTCAGACAGTACGATAGTTTAAGACATTATGACAAAGAGAAAATCGCGCAGTTAAAGATGCATCCGAATAATAGTAATTGGGCAAAAATTAGAGGTAAAGTTTATCAATCTAATCTTTACATTAAGTTACTGGTTTTGGTCTTAACCAAACATAGTAACTTAGACCCACACGGATTAGGGATTGAAATGGAAGCCAACAAGCCTGGTTGGAACGATGCTATGAATGGCTTACCTGGCCTTATTGGTTCTGGTTTTTCCGAGACAATAGAATTATTAAGAATCATTGAATTTATGCTAAAGCAAAGCACTTCTGATTTATTAACATTGCCGATTGAGTTGTATGATTTATTGATTGCTTTAAAACAATCTACTTCATACCTGTCACAAATAAAGTCAAAAGAGACATATCGTGATGCTATCCGATTTGGATTATCAGGGAAACTTAAATCTATTGCGATAGAACACGTCACACAATATTTAGAGTCATTGCGAAATCACATTCATAAAAGCATCAATACTCTTTACGAAGAACATCAAGGCATAATTCCAACATTTCTTTTTTATAACGTCACCCAATATGAACTTCAATACGATAACGATACAGCTATGCTTTCACCTAAAGGAAAACAACTTGTGAAACCATTACAATACCAACGTGCTTCTTTACCTGCTTTTTTAGAGGCACCGGCAAGACTATTTAAAACCGATTTTGATAAGCATAAACTGCACGATATGCATCAAGCCATCTTGAAAAGTGAATTATATGACCACACACTTAAAGTATATAAAACCAGTGTTTCATTAGATCAAGAAAGTCATGAAATTGGAAGAATTCACGCATTTACAAAGGGATGGTTAGAACGAGAAAGTAACTTTTTGCATATGACCTACAAGTATTTACTTGGCTTATTAAAAGCGGGGTTTTATAAAGCTTTTTATGACGCATTAAACACCAACTTAGTTTGTTTTATGGATCCATCAATATATGGCAGAAGTACGCTGGAAAACTCGAGTTTTATTGTGCCTACAAACAACCCAAACCCGCAAATTCATGGACAAGGATTTTTTGCCAGACTTAGTGGGTCAACTGTTGAGACCATTAATATGTGGGCCATTATGATGACGGGTGGCCAACCATTCAAATATGTTGAAGGCAAGCTCATTTTAAAATTAGAACCAAAACTCGATAAAAGTTTTTTTAAAACCGATAAGACACTGACTTTTAATTTTTTAAAGGATATTGAAGTTACTTATGTTAACGATAATTTGTCACATACCTATGAACAGTGTGATATAACAAAAATTGAACTTACTAAAGATGGGGTTACGACCGCCTATCATAGCGATTCTCTTACAGGTGAAATCGCTTATGATGTTAGAAATGGTCTTTATAAAAAAATAAAAATATATATGAACAAAAAGGAGGAAAAGAAGCAATGAAAAAAGTTTTAGTGATTATGGCTACATTATTTATTTTACTCGGGTTAGCAGCATGTTCAAAAACCGAAGATATTACACCACCTGTTTTATCAGGCGTTGAAGATGTAGAGATATACCTTGGTGAATCGTTTGATCCACTTGCAGGTGTCACTGCAATCGATGATATCGATGGCGATATCACCGATCAAATTAGTGTTTCTGGAACTGTAAACACAGCCGCAACAAACACGTATTTTTTACGCTATGTTGTTGAAGACAGTGCCGGTAATAGAACGGAAAAAACACGTTATGTTACTGTTGTGGTTGACCCAGCACTAATCGGTGATGAAATGGTTCCAAACGGTGATTTTTCACTGGGTTGGACAATTTGGTCAACAACCACAGGCATTGAAGGTGGAAATGCAACATATGAAGTTGTCGATGGCGAACTTAAAGTAACAATTTTAGCTGTTGCAGGCGGCTTATGGGAGCCCCGTTTAGAAAACCAAAACATCACTTTTGAAAAAGGTAAAAATTATCAAATTGAATTTGATGCTAGAGCAGAAGAACCGCGTGCAATTCACCTTCAAGTCGGTGAACTGCTTCCAGGCGCACCATGGTTTACGAACTTTAAACCTGGGCAAACAGAAATTTTTGATTTAACCACAGAAATGACTACTTATAGTTTTGTGTTTAATATGGGATTAGATACCAACGAACGCGGATCACTGATTTTTGAAATGGGTACTGTTACAGGTAGCGAAGGCGTTGGAACCCTTTTAACTACGGTTTATTTAGATAATGTCAGCATTATTGAAGTTGATGAATTTATTGATGTAGTACCACCAGTAATCGCTGGAGCTGGCAGTCGCAGAATCGATTTAGGGTCATCATTTGATCCAATGGATGGCGTCACAGCAGTTGATAATGTTGATGGTGAAATTACCAATCAAATCGTTGTATCAGGAACTGTTGATACTGAGACTATTGGTGAGTATACATTAACTTACACAGTAACAGATGAAGCAGGAAATATAACAACAGAGACACGAACCATTACTGTCGCAGAAGCACTTGTTGATGATTCACCACAAGGTGCTGATTATGGTTGGCGTACATTCACGAACGATTGGGAAGGCACTGAAGCAGAACTTAAAGTGATTGATGGGGAACTTGTATTTGATATTTCTACCATTAATGCGATGGATGCTAACTGGAAACTTCAAGTCATTCAAGATGCTTACGCATTAGGTACAGGCGAAGACAATGATGGTTCTATGCAATTAGAAGCTGGACGTAGTTATCGTGTAACGTTTGATGCACGCGCAA
>SKFU01000011.1 GCA_007117835.1 Candidatus Izemoplasma sp.
ACAATGTATTCATAAGGTGCTTTTCTGAGCAACGGTTCAAAAAATGTTTTCATCGCTTCAAATGGAATATTTTGTTGGTTGGGATCATCGATATGCGGTGTAATATCACCGGTAACCCACTCATGCTTAAGCGAGGTTACTTGTTGGCCTTGGTATATACTGTTTTGATAGTAATATATGCGATGGACACGATTCGCCTTGCCAAGTATCGCAAAACAAGTATGCATTACATCGTTATAATCATAGGCAGAAAGTAAAGTTTCTGTGGCTTTTAAAATCGCTTCTAACAACGCTTCACGATTTTTAAGTAATGATTCTGTCATTTTATAATCCGAAATATTATCAATCATTCCAACGTAATAGTCGATATGATTGACACCATCAAAAACGGCGCGTCCTTTTTCAATCACCCAAATGATATGGCCATCTTTGTGAACTAAGCGATAGGTTAAAGAATAATTGGTTTTCTTACGCGTTGCTTCTAAGACATGGCTGATGACCGCTTGACGGTCTTCGGGATGAATCAAATCACGATAAAATGTGTTTTTTTCAAACATTTTTTTTGCATACCCGGTCAACTGCTCAATCGCTTCAGAGATAAGCTCTACAGTATATTGGTCGTCATTGTTAATGATGTATGAGACTGTAGGAATGTGCTTAAAAACAGTCTTGAAATCAATGGCTTTCATCGTCGTCACCCCAATATAATTAAACATTAATAATTAATTAATTAATTATATCAAAAATAAATGTAAATGAAATGAAAATGACTTATATTTCACCAAAAGTTGTTAGAAAAAACTTTTCATGGTAAAATTATTTAAGGTGATGGAGTTCGCCTAAACCGCCATGTGCTGATGACTCCTACAAATGACTTTTTTGTCGTTTGTTGTTTTTTTTTAAGAAAGGTTGATATTTATGATGCTTAGTTTGGCATACCTAATCTTATTCGGTATGGGATTTTATTTTTTGTTTAAAGCACTGAAACTACCAGGACTCATTGGAATGTTACTTGCGGGTGTACTGATTGGACCATATGGCATTGACTTGCTGGATAGTTCTTTATTGGCAATTTCATCTGACTTGAGGATGATTGCTTTGATTGTTATATTGTTGCGCGCGGGACTTGGCATTAAGCCACGTGCCCTTAAACCACTTGGTGGGACCTTGGTTCGGTTGAGTGTTTTACCTGTAATATTAGAGGGTTTTGCGATTTTATTGTTGGCGATGATGTTTTTTGATTTCACATTTGAACAGGGGGGATTATTGGGGTTTATCATTGCTGCGGTGTCTCCAGCCATCGTGGTGCCTTCTATGCTACGTTTGATGAAAGAAAAAATCGGTGAAACAAAACGGATTCCATTGTTGGTACTCAGTGCTGCGAGTATAGATGATGTGATTGCCATTACTTTTTTTTCTGTTTTCTTGAGTGCGTATTTCTCATTACAATCCAATTGGGTTTTGCAAATCACTATGATTCCCGTTGCCATCATCTTGGGCATACTGTTGGGCGTGATTGTTGGATTTGTGATGATCTATGTATTCAATCGTTTTCATTTTAGAGACAGTCAGAAAGTTATTATGTTGCTAGCCGCAGGCATTTTTATGGTCAGCTTTTCACAAAGTCTTGAATCTGTAATTATGATTGCTGCATTACTTGGTGTAATGACAGTTGGGATAATCATTACTGAAAAAAAAGAAGTGCTCTCACAGCGACTGGCCATCAAATTTGACAAAATTTGGGTGTTGGTTGAATTATTCTTGTTTGTTTTGGTTGGTGCTGCAGTTAATGTACAGGTTGCTTTGGACGTATCTATTATCGGTGTTTTCATTATTCTTGTTGGTCTTTGTGCCCGCATCGCAGGTGTTTATTTGGCCACAATTAACACGGGATTAAAAATTAAAGAAAAACTGTTTGTCGGCATTTCATTTACACCCAAAGCGACAGTCCAAGCTGCCATGGGCGCAATACCACTTACGCTCGGCATTCCAGGGGGCGATATTATTTTGGCGTTGTCGGTGTTTGCAATTTTAGTCACAGCGCCGATGGGGGCAATTGGGATACAATACGGCGCAAAATTTTTGCTTAATGAGTAAAAATTTGCACACAATTATCGGTTATAATGAATGCAACACCACAAAGGAGATGATGCGTAAATGCTAAAAAAAATGATACTATTCGGATTAATATTGGTGGGTGCTTTTATAATGCTTATCCTATATTTTCAAACATTAAGAGTTATTGATTTTACAATGCAAAGTCGCCGTATTTCTAGTCTTACAGAAGCTTACAAAACAATGGATATATTGGATGAACACGCGTTTGTCGGTGCGCAATCGACTGAATCGTTGCGACTTAACGAAATGCGTTTCATTGCCAGTCATAACAGTTATAAAAAATATGTACCATGGTTTGGCTACATTGCCATTGGTTTGGGTGAGGATTTTGATGAAGCCAATAGTTTGCGCTATCAAACCAACACGCTAACTGAACAATTGTTTGATGGTATTCGCAGTTTTGAACTGGATGTTCGATACAAAAACGGGGCCTATGAAGTGGTCCACGTGCCTCTTGTTGATCATCGCAGTCACGCGATTGATTTTGCCTTAGCATTAGAAGAAATTAGAATATTTTCTGAAAATAACCCTAATCATTTACCGATAACACTATTGTTAGAAATTAAAGATGATTGGATGATTTTAGATCCATGGCTGGATGATTATGATGCCGAAGCTTTCGATGTTTTAGATGAAATCATCATTGACCAACTTAAAAATCATCTATTGATGCCAAACGCAATGCTAGAAAACCATGATACCTTGTCAACCACCATAAGCGAAGATGGGTGGCCACTTATTGATGATTTACGCGGCAAGATATTGGTTGTCAAACATCCGAGTAAATACACGCAAATGTATGTGGATCGTGATCAAACATTACAAACACTCGCAATGTTTCCTGGTGTTTATAGTGGTGGGGCGGACGCACATTATGCTTCGTTTGTCGTGCATAATTCACCAGAAGTCGATGTCATTAACGCCTTAGTTAAACAAGGACTCATTGTTAGAACACGTGCCGATTCTACTTTGAAGATTGACTCAGACCGTCGCACACGGGCATTTGAAAGTGGTGCACAGATTATCACCACTGACTTTTACCCGAACCATCAAATAAATCCCTCATATTATGTCGTGGTTTTTGAACATGGGTATACCATGATTGAAAACCACATTAAACCAATAATGATTGAAGAAAACGATTAAAGACATAAAAAATCCGCGTCCGAGTATTGGTTTAAAACCAAAACTTGGGCGCGGTTTTTACGATGCATGTTTTTGCCAATAATAAATTGCAAGTTGTGTACGGTCTCTTAACATAAGTTTTTCTAATATAATCGATATAATGTTGCGGATTGTGCCTTCACTCATAAACAATGTATTCGCAATTTCTTTGTTTGTAAGGCCATTCGCAATCAGTTCTAAGACATCGTTTTCTCTAGAGGTTAAAAGGGTTAATGTTTTTCTATCAGACAACTGCTGCAAAGCTTTTTGACTGATTACAGCGTGGCCTTCGATGACCATTTTAATCGTCTCAACTTGTTTATCATAGGGATCAGATTTTAATAAATAGCCATCAGCACCTGCGGTTAATGATTGTAATATGTTTTTATAATCCATAAATGTTGTTAACATGACTATTTTGATTTTTGGTAAATCTCTCTTAATTGTATGTGTGGCTTCAATTCCAGTCATCTCAGGCATTGAAATGTCCATTAGAATTAAATCAGGGTTTAACTGTTTTGCCATCTTTACTGCGATTTTACCGTTTTCAGCTAAGCCAATAATTTCAAAAGCTTCGTGGCTTGAAAAAATGACATTTAAACTCTCTCGAACAACGACATCATCATCAACAATCAATATTTTCATGGGTGCCTCCTTAAGGGTAATATGGCAATTAAAGTGAATGGATTATTGGTTTGTATTGATAAACTACCATGCATTGCTTGATAGCGTTTCCGCATATATTTTAGCCCATGACCAGTACGAGAAAATTCTGTTTTTGCCCCATCATTTTCTATTTTAAAGCGAACAATGTACTCGGTGACTTCAATCAAAACATCGACATAACTTGGGTTTGCATGTTTGATTATGTTGGTGATACATTCTTTAAGTGTTGTATATAGCAGTTGCCAAACATACGTTGGAATGTCATCTATCGGACCATGCGAGACAAAATGAAACGGTAGTTCAGGGAATGCGTCCAGTTTACTTTTAAACATTTCAATGCCTGTTAGCTGCATCGATTCAATATTCTGAACGGTATCTTTTAAACGCGTAAGCGATTGGTCTAAACGCGCATTAACTTGGGTTAAAAACGTTTCGGCTTTGGTAGAATCTTGATTTCTTATATGGACAAAAGCTTTAAGCGCAAGATGTGCGCCCGTGAGTTCATGACCGAGATCATCATGTAACTTTTCAGCGATTTTTTGACGTTCTTTGATTGCTGAAAGGGCTTCTGTTTCAGCAACATCTTGAATCAGTTGATTTTGAATTTTTTCCAAATCAAAATTTTTCTTTCTTAAGGAATCATTTTCACTTAATAACTGTGCATTTTTATGGTTTTGAACATAAAGAATAACGCCGAGTAAAAAGGCAAATAAAAACAGTGTAATCCAAACCACATCAATGGCTTGATGGTGAAACAAAACCCCAATTATCGATAACAGTGAAACATAGTGTCCATAACTTAAAAGATATAAGACAAGCGGTAAGGTAAACCAAATCATATCCACGTCATAAAACCCAATGCCAATGAACACTAAGACATCAATCCATGCCGTACTCGGATTGAGTTTGAAACGCAATCTTACGGTCATTAAAAAACTTGCCAATAAGACAAGGAAAAAAACCACGGGTGTGACTGCCGCGGCTTTAAGTAAAATAATCGCAATAAAGAGTACGATAACACCAAAATGCAATAGTTGTTTATGAGTACGGTTAGACAACCATGCGATCATACTAAAATCTCCTTTGACTACCAATCATGATGAAAATAATAGAATAGACACTCATAATTGCAATCGATAGCAAGACATTGTTAATAAGGTTATTATACACCATATCAAGACCGTATGCCAACCAGTAAGATGGTAAAAAAACACTGAACCGTAAAAGTGTATCTGGTAACATTGATAAAGGCAGTGAAATCCCAGTGATCATACTCATCAATGATGCAACACCCGCAAACAATGCCAAGGAAGTGTAGTATGTTTTAAACATGCTATTCCAAAACAAGCAAAAACTAATGGTTAATATGCTGTAGCAAAAATAAAGCAGCAAAAGCACAAAAAAATCAATAATCGCTTCATTCCAGTAAAGTTTCATGAGAATTAAAAACAAGATGTTTTGAATCCATAAAATCACAGTGAAGGCAAGTAAGAAACTGGTTAAATACTTTAGATGGGATAAGGGTGATGATGCAATTCGAACAATCGTTTGATTCGAACGGTTTTCAATCAACTGTTTTGAGAGCAAAAAAGCAGAAAACAGCACAATCATACCATACATCGCAAGACCTTGTGGCATTAATCGATCATCAATGCTTGGCATAATGATAAACACCAAGGGTAAAATCATGATAACGATAATGTTTGAAGGGGTTCTTAAAGAACGTTTCAAAGCATACTTAAATAATATCATCGAATCACTCTCCGGGTTAGTGTTAATACCATTAGACTTAACCCACCAATCAAACCAATCATCACGATAATCGCGATGGTTGCATCCTGCATATCACCACTGTTTACACCATTGATAGACGTCATTGCAAGTGAAACGGGTGTGCCGAAATCACGCATGAAATTTAAGAAAATATTGTCTGGAAGGGGTGAATTAAATTGTGCTAAAAACGGGAACAAAATACCCATACCAATCGCTGAACCACTACCAATCGCGCTACTTTTAGTAACCAGTGTAATGATGCCTGCAATCAGTTGAGCAATCAGTATGGCTAAGAAAAAGATTGGCAGTAAAGCAATCAATGATGGAAAATCCGCGTTTAAGATAACTGTTGCATAAAGCAAAACAATCAATGATTGAATAAAAGCAATGACTGAACTCAACGCAATCGCAATCAAAGGAAACAAAGCGATATTCTTAGGGCTAGCAAGTAGTCGGTCTTTCATCGGCGTTCCAAGGTCTTTATAAATAAACTCAACTGAGTACTGTGCTGCAAAATAGTGAAACATCAAGACAAAACCCGTGGTTAAAAACGCCACAACATGACCCCTGCCCTCAGCAACATCTTGATAAATATAAGCGAAGATACTGATTAATACGATTGGGAATAAAATGAGTGCAATGTGGCCAATGTAATCTCTTAACATGCGTAAAAAAATAAACTTAAACATCATACCGCTTCACCATCCCTTAATTGTTTACCGGTAAGCACCAGAAAAACATCTTCTAAGTTGGGTTCTTTTGTGGTGACACTTTGAATGCCATCGGCTTTAATAATGTCGAGTAATTTATCCAGTAATGCGACACCTGCAGGTAGCACGATGTGATAAGCGTTATCGACTAAAAACACATCTTTAACATCTTCTAATGATTCTATCTGTTTCTTGGTCTCTAAAGAAGCCATTTTAACATCGATATAAACATGTTTTTCATTTTGTAATATTTGAATCAGTTCTTTCGCTGTACCGTCTGCAATAATGTGCCCTTGGTCCATGATTAATACACGATTTGCAATGGCTTGAACTTCTTCAATATAATGTGACGTATACAAAACTGTTGTGCCCATTTTTGCAATTTCACGCACAAACTCTAAAATGTGATTGCGTGATTGTGGATCGATACCTACGGTAGGTTCATCCATAATCAATAATTCAGGTTCATGCAACAGCGCACATCCAATGTTTAAACGGCGTTTCATACCACCAGAAAAAGTTTTAGGACGTACGTTCAAATGATTTTCTAAACCAATCAACTTAGCCACAACATCAATGCGTTGTTTGAGTGTTTGTTTATCGATTCCGTATAAACTTCCAAAAAAATGAAGGTTTTCTTTGGTTGTTAAATCATCATAAATAGTGATTTCTTGTGTAACAATACCCAACCGCTTACGAATCGCTTTGTTTTTCCCGTCTTGCGTCAAACCAAACACTTCGATTGTGCCTTCATCCGGTAGTTCGAGTCCGACTAATGTCTTAATCGTTGTGGTTTTACCTGCGCCATTCGGACCCAATAATCCAATAATCTCTCCTGATTTAATCGTTAAACTTAAATGATCTAAAGCCAATGTATTGCCATATCTTTTAATCACGTTGTCCATTTTAATCATTGGTGTCACCCCTTTTTTTTATCAGTCACAGTATATTATAAATTTATGGGCATTAATAGTGACAAATGTCATTATTATCAAAAATATTATTGATTTTGCGCTGGTATTGTGTAAAATAAGTATGTTGTTAAAAAGAGAGGATTGATATTATGTCACACTTACAAAGACCCGAAGAACGCATTCACCCGATTGCACT
>SKFU01000020.1 GCA_007117835.1 Candidatus Izemoplasma sp.
AATATTTTTTAACCAATTCTTTAAGTTTATGCGTGGCATTATGGTGATCTTGACTAAACACTTTTAACTGGCATATTTTAACATTTAATCTAATTTAAAACGTCTCGTGGTTTTATTAATCCCAACGAGACGTTTTTTTTATTGTACAAACGATAGTTTTAGTGACCCTTTTTTAGTTCTTTTAAGAATCTTGATACCGTAAAAATCATGTCTTCTTTAGCCCGTGTTTTCAAGTCTTCAAATGGTAAATTCAGGTGATTAGTAATGACAATATAATCAATGCCGCGTTGGGTATATTCCGAGATGTCTCCGGATACATTACCCACAACTGCAATCACTTGGGCTTTTGTTTTTTTTGCACGATTCGCAACACCAATCACAACTTTACCTCTTAGTGATTGTGTATCAAGCTGTCCTTCACCTGTGATGATATAATCCGTGGTTGCTGCTAAAGCATCGAATGCCATAACATCTAAAACAGTTTCAATGCCCATTTGAATTTTACTGTTTAAAAACACTTTTGTTCCATAACCCATGCCACCGGCAGCGCCTGCGCCTTTAAAGCTTGGAACATCAAAACCCAAATCACAAGCTACAATGTCTGCTAAATGCTTTAAGTTATCGTCAAGGTGGCGCACCATCAAATCATCTGCACCTTTTTGAGGACTGAATACATAGGCAGCTCCTTCAATACCAAAAAGTGGATTGTCGATGTCACACATTGTCACAAACTCAACCTGATTTATCTTAGGATTTACTTGAGTCATGTCAATATGCTTAATGTTTGTAAGTGTGCCACCAACAGGAATAAAAGGTGTCCCAGATTCATCGAGAAAACGCACCCCTAATGCGGCTGCGAATCCACAACCCCCATCATTGGTTGCACTCCCACCAAGGCCTAATATAATTTTATTTACACCTTGGTCGATGGCATGCAGTATTAATTCGCCCACACCATATGTTGTGGTTAAAGCCGGATTTTTATTATCTTCAACCAGCGGCAACCCTGCGGCTGCAGCCATTTCAATGATGGCGGTTTTACCTGCGTCGATAATGCCATAGAAAGATGGTATGTCATCAAAATAAGGACCTTTGACTTGTGTCACTATTTTTTTGCCACCACCACTTTCTAAAAACGCATCAACACTGCCTTCACCACCATCCGCAACGGGAATTTTTGTGACAATAGCACCGTCATAAATAGACTCAATTTGATGTGCAATAATAGTGCATACCTCAATACTTGAAAGGGTGCCTTTAAAGGAGTCTGGAATGATGATAAAACGGGTCATGGTGAATCTCCCCCTTGTTCAGTTAACTTTAAATTAAAAATAAACTCAGTAACAATATACCTATGATCGAGCTAACGCCTGCAATTAATGAGCCAACTGTTTGTGTTTTGTAGCCTTGCTCAGGTGTCATGCCAGTCATATTTGTCACAACCCAGAAATATGAGTCGTTCGCGTGTGACACAGTCATGGAACCTGCACCAATTGCCATAACGACGAGTGCTGCAGCGATAGGTGTTGTAAATCCTAAAGCAGTCATCACTGAACCTGCATCACTATAAAAGCCCATTAACGCTGCGGTTGTAACGATTGCTACAGTGGAAGAACCTTGAGCAATCTTAAGAATTGCAGCGATGATAAACGGGAATAAAATACCGAGAACTTTAAGTGCATCCGCGTTATCAGTTACAAATGCTACAACGCCAGCATTTGCGATGACACGACCCAAAACACCACCAGCCGCAGTGATAAACAAAATCGGGCCAACAATTTTAAGGTTTTCATTGGTTATGCTTGAAAAATCACCCATGCGGTCCGTAATATATAGTAACATTACGCCGAAAATCATACCAATTGATAAGGCGATAATTGGATCACCAAGAAACTGCCAAAATGGTAAGAAAGACCAATCAAGTACACGTGCAATCGTGCCCAATGCTAAGAAAATAATCGGGACTACGATTGGCGCAAATGATAACCAAACATTCGGTAGTTTCCCATATGATTTTTTGAGTGCGTCATAAGCTTCTTGTGCTGCGTTTGGATTATCATCTAAATCCTCTTCATCTTCAAGCACAACTTTTTTCCCAATATACAGTGCAAAGAAATATGATGGAACCAATGCAAATACTGACACGATAGCACCGACGCCCATAACCAATAATAAGTTATCAGCCAGGCCAACAGACGCTGCTGCAGCAATTGGGCCTGGTGTTGGCGGGATAAATACATGCGCCACATATAAACCTAAAGAAAGTGCAATTGCTAAAGAAACCGATGATTTTTTCGTCACTTTTCCAATCGATTTTCTGATTGGATCTAAAATAATAAATCCACTGTCACAAAATACTGGAATAGAAACGATCCACCCCATTATCATCATTGATAATTCTGGACGTTTTTTACCAACCAGTTTAACCACTGTATCCGCAATGGTCAATGCAGCACCGGTTTTTTCAACAATTATCCCAATCATAGCGCCAAGAATAATGACTAGCCCTATATAACGAAGTGTGCCACCAAAACCGTCACGAATGGTGTTTGCAACATCGCCGATTGGCAAAGAAAGTAATGCTAAAACGATGGATACAAGCATAATTGCAACAAAGGCATGTACCTTAAGTTTCGCAATCATGTAAATCATTGCAACGATTGCAATCAATAAACCAAAAAGTAATCCGAATCCTGTTAACATATAAAACCTCCATATTTTTTATGGTATTATTATATGCATTTTGTATACGTTTTCATATGGTCTATCGAACAAATTAATTCTATATAAATTGTTATCTATAACATTTCAGCTTGAAAATTGTCACCTGATTGTAGTGCATCATAGATTTTTATTGCCATCATAAACATATATGAAATACTAATTTTGCGGGGGTCGTAGCCAGTCAAATCAAGAATTTTATTGAGTCGATATTGTAAAGTGTTTTTATGAATAAACAACGCTTGACTCGCATCTTTTAAAGAGCCTTCAAATGTATAAAATGTTTTTAGTATTCCTACATACTCACGAATTGTTTCGTTGTCGGCTTGATTGAACAGTTGCTTAATAAACTCTGTTTTTTGATTGTGCGTCATGTTATTGACAAATATGTCGTTGCTAACAATGTCATATATGTTTATGTTCTGTTGTGACTTAAAACTGGTTTGTAGTGCTTCGTTTGCATGCTTGAATGAGCGTTTCACTGGTTTAAAATCATAATCATCGATGCCGATATAAATTGCTGACTGAAACTGCTCAGTAACAAGGATATTAATGTGCTTTGCAATACGCAATATTTCTTCATCATTTATGTGGTTTAGCACGCAAATAAAAAGCGTACTTGTTCTAAATAAATAGGCTTGATACAAACTGCTTAAGTATCTTCTAACATGATGACTTATCGCAGTCTGTAACTGGTCACTCACTGGCTGATGATTCTTTTTCACTGCAAAAACTAGTAAGCGTTTTGGGGTTTGAATATCAATATTTAGCATGTGTGCTCTTTGTTTGAACTCCATAGGGTGATTGATATGATAATCTCCCAATATCCATTCTTCTAAAAACCGGTCTTTGGCTTTTTGTTCGATTGTGTGTTGTTCTTTAACAAATGAATCAAGCAATAATATTTCAGTCATTTTTTTAATGATCTGACTGTACTTGTAAACTTCTTCTGTTTTTCCTGTAAGACCAATCACACCAACAATCGCATTGTCGAAATGAATTGGGAGATTGATACCGTTTTTAGAACCGACATATTGTGTCTCTGATTCGATAAGCAGTTCACTTAGATTTTTATTAATAATTATTTTTGCACCACCGTGCAGTGTGTTAATCCTGTTTGGATCAGTAGAAGCAATAATCATGCCGTCAATATTCATAATGTTAATGTGGTGTTCCATGACTTTTGATAATTGTTCAACAATCTGAGCTGCGACCGTATTGGACAATATTTTTCTTCTATCTTTAAATCCAGCGTCTTTAATAAATACATCGGAACTCAGTGAGTGATTATTTGTTTCATCTTGTGCTTTCATAGACACAGCTCCTCTTTTTTTATTATGTATTATTATATCATGGAATATTCACTCAAACGTCTTGATCTTAGCATCCATATTTTACAGATTCACAAATGAGCCTTATTTGCTTGTAAAAATCATGATGAATGGTATACAATAAGATATAGATTATAGGGGTGTTATCAATGGTAAACAATCGATTTATAGAAACGGTTATGCTGCTTTCTTATTTGTTCTTTTTAGAAATATTATTACGTGTTTCAGTGATGGGGTCATTGCTTAATGATACCTATTTTCGCTTGAGTTTGTTTTTACTAAGCTATACACTTTTTTTGATGTTCATCATCAACTTTTTTAAACAAGTTCATGCACGCAGGATATATTTTACCCTATTATTTGGACTTACGATTTTAATGTTTAGCTTGGATTTGTATTACCGTGTTATGGGAGACTTTTTCAGTATTTTTATGAGCTCTGATGCGTGGCGTGGCGTGACTTTTTTATATCGAATTAGATTGCATCTTTTTCCTATTCATTTGCTTTATTTATTGCCACTTGTTGTTTTTTTCATTATTAAAAAACGTGTACATTTTATGCCCTATACTAAACGTATTGAGCCCCTGTATTGGTTAATGTCTGCAAGTATTGTTTTCTTATTTGGTTTTACAATGATTGATAAAACACCACCGATTGACTCTGACAGCCCGTTTAATTACAGTGAGCTTGACATTTACCATTATATGCCAAGTGCTTATCAAGTCATTGATCGATTTGGGGCTTTAACTTACGTGCGCCGCGATTTGCAATCGGTGTTTACTAACGCCCAAGAAATTGAAGAAGAGATCATTGATGAAATCGATTTATTTTTAAGCCAGTTTACTGCCTTTCCTCATTCTAATACGGGTTTATTTGAAGGCTATAATCTTGTCTTCATTGTCGCTGAATCATTGGACTATTATGCTTTTGAAGAAAATATTACACCAAATCTATATTGGTTACAACAAAATAGTTGGCAATTCACAGACTTTTATGCGCCACACTATTATCGAAATACTGCAGATACTGAGTTTATGGTACACACTAGTTTATATCCTGACCGTCAAGTACAACTATCGATGGAAGCCTACGTTGATAACCATTTCCCAATGACATTGCCACGTTTATTTCACAAGCAAAATTACACGACTTTTGCTTATCACAACTATGTGGATTATTTTTATCCGAGACGCGATTTTTTAACCCAAGCCATTGGTTTTCAAGTGTATCAAGATGCGCACGATATGGGTCTAATGTCTGAATCGGATGTTCAAGCAGGAAATCATCCCTGGCCAAGCGATCTAGAAATGCTTGAGATGACCTATGAATACTGGATTGATGAACCACTGTTTTATACTTATTATTTAACAGTGAGTGGCCATATGCCCTATCATCAAAATCATCCTCAAATTGATAAAAACATGGACGCTTTAGAAAACATTTTAGAGACATTTGAACTCGAAATTGAAGATCCTGAAATCAAAGGATATTTAGCTGCCCAAATGGAATTAGATAAAATGATTGGTTTGTTAATCAATAATTTGACATTAAATGACCGTCTCGATGACACTGTGATTATCCTGATGAGTGATCACTATCCTTACGGATTAGATCAGCACCAACTGATTGAGATGCACCCCACAAAAGACATAGAAACCTCAGCAATTAGTCTGCATAATGTGCCTTTCTTAATATATCACCCCAATCTTACACCCAAAACTATAGACACCATTTTTTCATCGGTAGATGTGACACCTACAATAGCAAATTTATTTAATTTGGGCTATGATAATTATTTTGGGTTAGGACAAGATGGATTAGATAACAAAGCCAATACAGTGCGATTTCAAAATGGATCAATCCGAAACATATACTATGAACTCGATATGACCAATCAATACGCCATTAGACATTTTTCGGGTGGTTATACTGATGATGATGTGATGTTATATTTTAACGAAATGATTTATGCCTTGAGTATGAATCAGTCAATATTAAGATCAGATTACTATGCAATAATCAAAGAACCGTTTGATGAAAAATAGCATTTAAAAACAGTAAGCCACAAAAGTGGTTTACTGTTTTTTAAAGTCGATAATACGATTTGAATATTACAATTTATTGTATTTATCAGATTTACCATAGGCTTTCGACACGGGGTATTTTTTACTATTTATAGCTATCTTGGCTTTCATGATGGTCTCAAGATCAAAACCATAATGTGCACAAAGTAGCAAACAGTATCCAACAATATCAGCGATTTCTTCTTGTACATTTTGGATGTTAGGTGGTACTGAATCCCATTGATAGTTCTCTAACAGTTCTGCAGCTTCAATTGCAATTGATTTAGCAAGGTTATCGGGCGTATGAAATTGTTCCCAATTTCTATCTTCGGTAAATGCGCGTAATGCTTCGATAATATCTTTCATGTATTTACACCATTGTACCCTTTATTGTTTAACATTTTTCGATCGGCTTGGTCAATCATTTGTTTGATTGTTTTAATGTTTTCATTCATTTCTATTATGCCATAGGTAAATGATATACTGTGTTTTTTTAACATGGCATCACCGGTGATAATTGCTTGCAAATCACGCATAACACATTCTGCATATTGATGATTAGTATTACGTAGTATTGCCATAAACTCGTCACCGCCAAAACGGCCAAATGAATCACTTTTACGCAGACGGTCTTTAAAATGGTTTGCGAATCGTATTAACACTTTATCGCCTTGTTGGTGTCCTAAAGTATCATTAATTTGCTTAAACTTATCAATATCAATCATCACCAAACAAAAAGGCTCTTTGTTGCGGTAGTAAATATGTGTGGTTAATTCAAGTTTATCCAAAATATTCAGGCGATTGTCACAGCCGGTTAAACTGTCTACTCTAGCCATTTTATTCAGTTTCTGTAATAGTTTTATATTGACTAAGTCAGTTTCAATCGCTGACTTAAATTGCTTAAGTAAGTCAATATGTTTGTCAGTAAAAACACGTTCTTTATTGTCGAGTGCACAAATTGTGCCAAAAAAACGCCCATCAGGCCATTTAATCGGCAAACCAACATAGGCAATCATATTGAGTTTAACATCAGGATTTGTTGCCCAAACACTATCTTTTAGAGCGTTTTGAACCTGTAATAATCGATCTTCACCAATCACTGTTTCACAATACAGCCCATGGCCAAGTTCATCTTTGGCTTTTTCAAGATATGGATTTTCGGTATTTTCACTGGCTTTATATACTTGCATATGCTGTTTTGATATTCGCATAATCAACGCTGCAGGAACGTCTAAAATACCGGCGGTAGCATTCATTATATTTTGCCATTTTTTTTGAATATCACGATTGATTTGTCCTATCGACTTTTCTG
>SKFU01000022.1 GCA_007117835.1 Candidatus Izemoplasma sp.
AAAAAATCAATCGCTAACTTTAAATTAAGAGAAGGCATGTCAATTGGTTGTAAAGTGACTTTGAGAGGCGAAAGAATGTATGAATTCTTAGATAAGCTAATCAATATAGCACTTCCACGTGTGCGTGACTTTCAAGGAGTTAGTCCTAAAGCATTTGATGGTAGAGGTAACTATACATTAGGTGTCAAAGAACAATTGATATTCCCTGAGATTAATTACGATAAAATCAACCGTGTCAGAGGCATGGATATAGTGATTGTTACTACAGCGAAAACCGATTTAGAAGCAAAAGAATTATTAACCCAATTCGGTATGCCGTTTAGAAAAAACTAAGGAGGTTATTATGGCAAAAACATCGATGATTGTAAAACAAAAACGTGATGCGAAGTTTAAAGTCAGACAATATACGCGTTGCGAGCGCTGTGGTAGACCACACGCTGTAATTCGCAAGTTTAAATTATGCCGTATTTGCTTCCGTGAATTGGCTTATAAAGGGCAAATACCTGGCGTTAGAAAAGCAAGTTGGTAAAAAATTAATTCCTAATATATTGGGAGGAGGCAATGAATTATGGTTATGACAGATCCTATTGCTGATATGTTAACGCGTATTAGAAACGCAAACCAAATGAAAAAAGAAACCGTCAATATTCCAGCATCTAAACTTAAATTACAGGTATTGGAGTTATTGTACGCTGAAGGTTATATTGGTAAAATTGATCTTATTAAAGGTAAACCAAGTAATGAATTACGTGTTACGCTGAAGTATCTTCAAAACGAACGCGTTATTAAAGGATTAAAAAGAATTTCTAAACCGGGGCTTAGAGTTTATGCTCAAACCGGTGATATGCCAAAAGTATTAAACGGATTAGGTATTGCTGTTGTTTCAACGTCGAAAGGCATCATGACAGATCGCGAAGCACGCAAACAAAATATTGGCGGCGAAATTTTAGCATACGTATGGTAATAACATAAGAAGGAGGTACGAAGTATGAGTCGTATTGGGAAAAAACCAATTACATTACCTCAAGGCGTCACTGCAATCGTTGAAGGACAGCGTGTTGAAGTGAATGGGCCTAAAGGCACACTATCGTTCAATGTGCACCCAGAAATGATAGTTAAATTAGAAGATACAACACTTACCGTCGAAAGACCAAGTGAATCTAAACAACATAAAACATTACACGGCACAAATCGCGCACTCATTCAAAACATGGTTGTTGGCGTGAGTGAAGGTTATGTTAAAAAATTGAAAATGATCGGTGTAGGGTATCGTGCGCAAGTACAAAACCAAACGATCGTTGTCAATGCTGGATACTCACAACCTGTTGAACTCGATATTCCTCAAGGTTTAGAGGTTGCAGTTAATAAAAACACTGAAATTAGTGTATCTGGAATTGATAAGCATTTAGTGGGAGAGTTTTCGGCAAAAGTTCGCGCCATTAGAAAACCTGAACCTTATCTAGGGAAAGGTATTCGTTATGTTGATGAATATGTACGTCGTAAAGAAGGAAAAACTGCTAAGTAGTAGTTAGGAGTGACAAAGTATGATTATTAAAAAATCAAAAAATTCAATGCGTCAAAAAAGACATCTAAGAATCCGTAAAAACCTTCAAGGTACAGCGCTTAGACCACGCCTAAGTGTCTATCGCTCAAACACAAACATGTATGCTCAACTGATTGATGATGTCAACGGAATTACATTAGTGAGCGCATCGACACTTGAAGACAAAAGTGGTAATGCAGGCAATATTAAAGGGGCGGTAAATGTTGGTAAATCACTAGCAGAAGGCGCTTTAAAGAAAAATATCAAACAAGTTGTATTTGATCGTAGTGGTTATTTATACCACGGACGTGTCAAAGCATTAGCTGATGCTGCACGAGCTGCAGGATTAGAATTCTAATAAGGAGGTTAGCCAATGCAAAACAATAGAAGACCACGCAGAAAAAGAGAAGAGAATCCTTACGAAGAACGCGTTGTTAATATTAATCGTGTTACAAAAGTGGTTAAAGGTGGACGTCGTTTCCGCTTTAGCGCACTCGTGGTGGTTGGTGATCGCAAGGGACAAGTTGGCTTTGGTACCGGTAAAGCACAAGAAGTACCAGATGCGATTAAAAAAGCCATTGAAGATGCAAAAAGAAATCTCGTAAGAGTTCCAATGTACAAAACAACAATACCACATGAAATCACAGGGCAATTTGGTGCTGGAAAAGTATTTTTAAAACCAGCAGTTGAAGGGACTGGTGTGATTGCGGGCGGACCTGTTCGAGCGGTATTAGAAGTCGCTGGAATTGGTGATATACTTAGTAAATCTTTGGGATCAAGTACCCCAATCAACATTGTAAGAGCAACGTTTGATGCCATTGATAATTTACGTACTGTAGAACAAGTAGCTAGAACTAGAGGTAAAACAGCGAAGGAGATTTTAAGCTGATGAAAACACTTGAAATTACGCTTGTTAAAAGTTTGATTGGGGCAAACGTTAAACAAAAAAGAACCGCTCAAGCATTAGGGTTATTAAAAATCAACAAAACTGTAATCAAATCAGATACAGAGACCATTAGAGGCATGATTAAAACAATCTCACATTTAGTGAGTGTTGTTGAAAAATAGGAGGTACCCATATGAAACTACATGATTTAAAACCCACTCCGGGGTCAACTCGAAACCGTAAACGTGTGGGTCGTGGTCCGGGAAGCGGCACAGGAAAAACTGCTGGTTCTGGACATAATGGCCAAAATGCACGATCAGGCGGCAAAGTACGCATTGGTTTTGAGGGGGGACAAACAAGACTTTTTAAACGCTTAAGAAAAGTTGGGTTTAACAATCCTCATCGTATCGAATATTCAACTGTAAATGTTGAAGCACTCAATCGTTACGAGGAAGGCACAGTTATTACACCACAACTATTATTAAAAGATCGTTTAATTAGAAAACTTCTTTCAGGTGTTAAAATATTAGGTAACGGAACACTTGAGAAGAAAGTCACAGTTCAGGCACACAAGTTTACAGCATCAGCTGAAGAGAAAATTAAAGCTGTTGGTGGCAATATTGAGGTGATTTAATGGATACTATTAAAGCGGTATTTAAAAATAAAGACGTCATGAAAAAAATAATTTTTACACTCATTGCTTTTCTTGTTTTTAGAGCTGCAACATACATTCATATCCCTTTAATAAATCCTGAAGAAATCACACGATTCTTTCAAGCACAAGGTGGATTTTTAGGTATCATGGATGCCTTTACGGGTAGTGCTTTAAGTAACTTCTCGATAATCGCCTTGGGAATCGGACCTTACATCACCGCTTCAATCATTATTCAACTATTACAAATGGACATTGTCCCAATTTTGAAAGAGTGGAGTGAAGAAGGCGATACTGGAAAGCAAAAAATCAACCAATTAACACGCTATTTAGCGATAGGTTTAGCTTTTGTTCAAGCACTTGGTATGACATATGGCTTTGCTTTAACCGGTAACGCGATATTTGATATTGGTGTTAATCCAACATTCTTCACGTATACCTATTTGGCAATTGTTATGACAGCCGGAACAGCATTCTTGTTATGGCTCGCAGATCAAATAACGCTTAAAGGTGTTGGGAATGGAACTTCAATGATTATCGTTGCAGGTATTATTTCTGGCTTACCAGGGATGTTTGCATCACTTGCTAACCAATACGTATTAGCTGAAACAGCAAACTTTGAAAGTTATGTTACCTTTGCAATTGTTGTTGTTTTATACTTACTTGTTTTAGTCGGTGTAACCATCATGCAATCCGCAAACCGTAAAATTCCAATTCAGTATTCCAATCGACCAACAAGTTCACGCTTAAAAGGTCGTCAAGATTCGAATATTCCTTTAAAAATTAACTCTGCTGGGGTTATTCCTGTCATATTTGCTGTCACCATCTTAAGTTTACCGCAAACGATGCTGAACTTTATTCCACAACTGCAATCGACAACCGTAGGACTGTGGTTAGGTGAAATGTTTAATTACCAAAGACCACTTGGCTTTGCAATATACGCAACACTTATCATAGTTTTTACATTTTTCTATTCTTTTGTTCAAATTAACCCTGATAAAATATCGAATAATTTGCAAAAACAAAACGCATATATTCCAGGTGTTAGACCGGGTATAGAAACAGAAAACTATATTTCTAAGCTACTCTTTAAAATCACAGTGATTGGTGCATTATACTTACTTGTAGTTGCATCATTGCCAATCTTTGTAGCCATTATCTTTAATCTTCCAAACTATGTTCAAGTCGGAGGAACTTCATTGCTCATCGTTGTCGGGGTTGCTATTGAAACGACCAAACAAATTAAAACGGATATTCAAGGTAAAAACTACAGTGGCTTTATTAAGTAGGGGGTTATCTCATTGAAAATTTTACTCATGGGCCCCCCCGGTGCAGGAAAAGGCAGCCAAGCTGAAAAAATTGTTAATGAGTATCAACTGACCAACATATCGACCGGTGAAATGTTTCGAGAATCATACAATAACCAAGAACCCATTGGGATAGAAGCTATGAAATTCATCGAAAAAGGCAATCTTGTGAGTGACGAAATCACCAATGAAGTGGTTCGCCTAAGATTGTTAAAAAAAGATGCAGCACGTTGTTTTTTACTCGATGGCTATCCCCGTACTGTTACACAAGCAGTGGCATTGGATATTATGCTCAATGAAATGAACTCTAAACTTTCTGCCGTGATTAACATTGTTGTTGATCATGAAATCATTTTAGAAAGAATGGTTGGCAGACGTGTTTGTCGTTCGTGTGGGGCAACCTATCATGTTGAGTTTAAACCAACTCAAAAAAAAGACGTTTGTGATGCCTGCGGTGGTACATTATATCAACGCAATGATGATAAGCCGGAATCGGTAAAAAACCGCTTAAATATTTATCAAAACAAGACCATGCCAATCATAGAGTATTATCGCGGTCGCGGTATCTTACATGAAGTAAACGGCATGCAAACATTTAATGAAGTTTACAAAGATATTCAAAATATTTTGGGTGAGCCTGTATGATTACACAAAAGTCACCCCGTGAAATAACATTGATGAAAGAAGCAGGTCGTATTGTTGCTTTAGCACATCAAGAAGTAAAAAAAGCCATTAAACCTGGCATATCAACACACGAGCTTGATCAACTCGTCGAAAAGGTTATAACCGAACATGATGCAATACCTTCGTTTAAAGGATATGGCGGTTTTCCAGGTAGTGCCTGTACTTCAATTAATGAAGAGGTTATCCATGGAATACCTAAAAAAGATAGAGTGTTAAAAGAAGGCGACATCATTAAGGTTGATATTGGTGCAATGTTCAAAGGGTACCACGGTGATTCAGCGTGGACATATCCTGTTGGTCGTATATCTGATACAGCGCAAAAGCTGTTAGATGTTACGGAAGCATCCTTATATGAAGGATTGAAATACGCCAAACAAGGTGCAAGACTTTCGGATATTTCGCATGCCATTCAACAGTATGCAGAAGCGAATGGTTATAGCATTGTAAGAGAGTTTGTGGGACATGGCATTGGTAAAAATTTACACGAAGACCCTCAAATACCGAATTATGGTTTACCAGGCAAAGGACCACTATTGAAATCAGGCATGACACTTGCGATTGAACCGATGGTCAACCAAGGTCGTAAAGAAGTTGAAGTACTTAAAGACGGCTGGACTGCAGTAACATTTGACGGTTCGCTGAGCGCTCACTTTGAGCACACAGTTTTAATCACAGAAGAAGAGTGTCTGCTTCTTACCGCGTTATAAAAGGAGGAAATCATCATGGCTAAAGAAGAAAAACTTGAATTAGAAGGTAAAGTTGTTGAGGCATTACCTAATACCCAGTTTCTAGTAGAATTAGAAAATGGGCATCAAATCACGGCACACGTTTCGGGTAAAATCCGTATGTACTACATACGCATTCTACCTGGTGATAGAGTAACGGTAGAACTATCTCCTTACGACTTAACACGTGGGCGTATAACCTATAGACATAAATAATCATAAGCTCCAAAGGAGGAAATTATTATGAAAGTTAGACCATCAGTAAAGAAAATTTGTGATAAGTGCAAAGTCATTAAGCGCCATGGAAAAGTTATGGTCATTTGCGAAAATCCAAAGCATAAACAAAGACAAGGTTAATAGGAGGTGCATTTATGGCACGTATATCAGGTATAGATATTCCAAGAGATAAGCGTATTGTTATTTCATTAACATATATTTTTGGTGTTGGAAAAACGATATCAAGACAAATACTGAAAGCTGCAGAAGTATCAGAAGAAACCCGTGTTAAAGATCTGTCAGAAGATGAATTATCACGTATTCGTATAGAGGTCGCTAAGTTTAAAACTGAAGGAGACTTAAGACGCGAAGTCTCTTTAAACATTAAACGTTTACAAGAAATTGGGAGCTATCGCGGCATGCGTCATCGTCGCGGATTACCAACTCGCGGTCAAAACACACGCAACAATTCACGTACTCGTAAAGGACCACGTAGAACTGTCGCGAATAAGAAGAAATAGGAGGTATCAATATGGCACGTAAAACGACAAGAAAACGTCGCATAAGAAAGAATATTCCTTCCGGAGTCGCGCATATTCATTCGACTTTTAACAATACCATTATTACAATCACTGATCCTAGTGGGAATGCCATTGCATGGACAAGTGCAGGTGCACTTGGATTTAAGGGGAGTCGTAAGTCAACCCCATACGCAGCACAAATTGCCAGTGAAGCATGTGCGAAAGCTGCAATGGACCATGGTGTACAAAGAGTTGAAGTTTCTGTCAAAGGACCTGGACCAGGTCGTGAAGCCGCGATTCGCTCACTGCAAACTGCAGGGCTAGAGATTACATCAATTAAAGATGTAACACCAGTACCACACAATGGATGTCGTCCACCAAAACGACCTCGTGGCTAGTGTTTTTAAAAAAAATCAAGGGAGGTTGTTCACTTGAAAGACTTAAAATTTGAAAAACCCAGCACCAAATTACTACAAGGTGATGCCTACGACGATGACAAAAGAAGTGCATTTGAAATATCACCACTCGAAAGAGGGTACGGCGTTACACTTGGCAACTCATTGCGTCGTATCTTATTATCAAGTTTACCCGGTGCAGCAATTATTAATTGCGAAATAGATGGCGTCCAACATGAGTTTTCATCAATTGAAGGCATTGAAGAAGATGTTACAAGCATTGTGCTCAATCTTAAAGATGTCATTTTAACGATTGACAACAATGATCCAGATGTAGAAAAAACACTAGAAATTAACGTTAAAGGACCAAAAACAATCACTGCCGCAGATATTGAATGCGACAATGAAGTGCTCATTATTAACAAAGACCAACACATTGCTCAAGTCAATAGAGGCACTTTTAGAATGATTATGAAAGCACGTAAAGGCATTGGCTACGTAAGTGCTGAAAAAAATAAGAATTACAACAAAACAGTTGGCGTGATTCCTATTGATAGTATTTACACACCAGTATTACGTGTGAAATACGATGTTGCAAAAACCCGTGTAGATGACAATCCTGATTTAGATAAACTAATGATTGAAGTCGAAACGAACGGCAGCATCACGCCTAAAGAAGCTTTAGGTATTGCTGCTAAAATGATGATTGAGCATTTAGAAGTCATTGTTGAATTATCAGAAAAAGCACCAGAAGAAGATTATATGGTTGAAAGGGAGTCCGAACAAAACTCTCAAAAATTAGAAAAGCAAATTGAAGACTTAGATTTATCAGTGAGAAGTTATAACTGTTTAAAACGTGCAGGAATCAATACATTAGAAGATCTTACAAAGAAAACTGAAGAAGACATGATGAAAGTGCGTAACCTTGGTAAAAAATCACTAAAAGAGGTTAAACAGAAACTTGAAGAAGAAGGTCTTTCACTTGCGAGACATTAGGAGGAGGTTTTTTCATGGCTGGATATAGCAAATTAAACCGCAGAAGTGACCAGCGCAAAGCAATGCTTCGTGACTTGGTTACACAACTCATTATTCACGAGCGTATAGAAACAACAGTAACAAAAGCTAAAGAGCTTAGACGCTTGGTTGAAAAAATGGTTACATTAGGCAAACAAAACACATTAGCATCACGCCGAAGAGCAGCACAAATTGTTCGCTTTTTAGATGCAGGTGAAAACCAAAATGCAATTCAAAAACTTTTTAGTGATATCGCCCCACGTTTTCAAAACCGTGAAGGTGGTTACACACGTATTTATCGAATCGGACCACGTCGTGGCGACGCTACTGAAATGGCCATTATCGAATTTGTAGAATAATCAATCAATCAATGCGAGCATGGCTCGCATTTTTTGGTGAATTAAACCGCTGTATATTTCGCTTTTTAGTGATTTCTTTGGTATAATAGATGAAGGTTATAGGAGATGATGATATGGCCATTATTGACATGAAAAATGTATCTTTTCAGTACACCGCAAATCAAAAAGCACTATCAAATATTAACTTAACCATTCAACGCGGAGAATGGGTCTCTATTTTAGGCCATAACGGTAGTGGAAAATCAACACTATCAAAACTACTCATAGGTCTTTTAAAGCCATCTGAGGGCGAGATTATGGTTGATAACACCCTATTAAATGCTGAGACGGTTTATGACGTCCGCCGCAAAATAGGTATTGTGTTTCAAAATCCTGATAATCAATTTGTCGGTGTCACTGTGAGAGATGACATCGCTTTTGGTCTAGAAAATTTACAGGTAGAACGCAAATCAATGGTCGATAAAATAGACTTCTACGCAAAAAAAGTAGGCATGTATGATTTTTTAGATAAGGAACCAAGTGCTTTAAGTGGTGGTCAAAAACAGCGAGTTGCAATCGCTGGAATACTCGCAATGAGCACTGACATCATCATTTTTGATGAAGCCACAGCAATGCTTGATCCGAAAGGCCGTAAAATGATGCTAGATTATATGAAACAACTCAATCAAGATGGTGTAACCATTATCACCATTACACATGATATGAAAGAAGCAGTACTATCCGATAGAATCATTATCTTAAAACAAGGAAAAATAATAAAAGATGACTTATCCGAGGCTGTACTTAGAGATAAACATACCCTAGAACAATCCAATTTACAGCTCTTATTACCCCTTGATATATTATTTGAACTTGAACAACTGCAGTTATCAAACGAAAGGATCAAAGAAATATTATGGGAATTAAGTTTGAACGCGTAGATTTCAAATATCAAGGCATTGATAATAAAGGGTATTTAGCGTTATCGGATATCGTACTCAACATTAACCCAACGGGAGAGTTTATTACTCTAATCGGAGAAACTGGTTCAGGAAAAAGTACATTAGTTCAGCACATGAATGCATTACTTACACCAACAGGTGGTACCGTGACTATATTTGGTGTAAAAATAAATCAAGAAATCAAAAAGAAAAAGAAAGTAAAACTCAATCCAATTCGCAAACAAGTTGGATTGGTTTTCCAATTTCCAGAATATCAACTGTTTGAAGAAACGGTTTTAAAAGACGTTATGTTCGGACCTAAAAACTACGGGATATCGCATAATGAAGCGATTAAAAAAGCTAAAGAGGCAATTGATATAGTAGGTTTAGATGACTCGTATTTAGAACGAAGCCCGTTTAATTTAAGTGGCGGCGAGAAAAAACGCGTTAGTATTGCAGGCATCTTAGCCATGGAACCAGACATACTCATCTTAGATGAGCCAACAAGTGGATTAGATCCATTAGGGAAAGAAAGTTTGCTTGGTGTTTTCAATGAAATTCACCAACGAACCAACAAAACAATTATTATTATTACACACGATATGAATACTGTTTACAACTACGCAAAACGTGTGCTTGTAATGCGTGAAGGAACGCTAGTTTATGATGGCAGTCCACAAGCTTTGTTTTCTCGTAGTAACATCGACAACTGGAACTTAGATGTCCCAGATATTTTAACGCTTACAAAAGCGCTAGAAACACGCTTAAATATAACCATTCACCCAGCACCAAAAAACAAAGAACAACTTCTTAATCGTCTTAAGGAGGTTTTAACATGAAAAATATCGTTATCGGAAGATATATACCAGGAAACAGTTTTATCTACCGCATGGACCCTAGAAATAAAATCATAACAATGTTGATACTGATGATTGCAACGTTCATTATTAATGATTTTAGGGTCATGCTGATTGCGTTATTATTGACATTACTATTACTACCCATTGGAAAAATAAGTATTAAACGCGTATATTTAGGCTTAAGACCACTGATGTTTTTATTGCTATTTACATTTTCTTTCCAAATACTATTTAACACACAAGGTCCAATCGTGTTTGATCGTGAACTGAACTACTCAATACTTAATTTATTATTGATTGCAACCATAGTCTTTGCTTGGTTCTTTACAAAAAGATATGTTCCTTTTAAACTCATCTATTTTCTTTTTACAGTATTCATAATGCTATATGTTCTCATTAACTTTGAACTGGGAAACGTCTTTAATACTGGTAATATAAGAATTTATCAACAAGGATTAGAGCTGGCATTTTTCATTATGATTCGGCTCATAATTATTGTTACCTTATCAACAATACTAACAATTTCGACAAAACCCACTGATTTAAATCTAGGATTAGAACATGTTCTTAAACCACTTAAAATATTCCGTATTAATACAGAAGAAATTGCGATGATTATTGCCATTAGTTTAAGATATATTCCGACATTATTAGATGAAGCCAATAAGATAATGCTTGCTCAAGCAAGTCGCGGTGTCGATTTTACTGAAGGCAAACTTAAAGATAAAGTAGTTCAAATTGTTTCATTACTTGTACCGATGTTTATTATTTCGTTTAAGCGAAGTGATGAACTTGCAAATGCCATGGAAGCAAGAAGTTTTGTTCCAGGTCGAGCACGAACTAAACTACAAGAACTCATTTGGACAAGAATGGATACAATTGCACTTTGTTTTGGCGTTATTTTATTAATGAGCTCATTAATTATGAGAGTGATTTAAATGATTTATTCATTTATAAAAAACATCGTTGTACAGAAACCGATCATTCATTTGCTTGATAACAAAGCGATTTATCGTCATTTTGATGGGTCTATCACAAACCAATTAGAAGTTATTCAAGACAAACTTATTTCTCTTGAAATACCAAACGATGTTCTATGCTACTACTATGCGTCATTTTACGTTTTGTCTTGGAAAAACCTTATAATCAAAGTCAAGGTAAACAATCAAAAAATCTCACAAATGTACTGTCAATACAACGAACCAAATAAAAAGCGTTATATAATGCAGTTGCAATACGACGGATCACATTATTCTGGTTTTCAAAAACAACCCGACAAAAAAACAGTCCAAGGGACGCTTGAAGACGTCTTAAGTGCATTATGCAATCATCCTGTATTTGTACATGCATCTGGAAGAACCGACCGTGGTGTTCACGCTTTAAAACAAACCATCCATTTCGACAGCCATTCTGCACTGCCTATGTCACGTCTTTTGTCAATTTTAAATACAACATTACCAGGTGATATTAACGTGTTACAAATTCATAAAGCACCGCCGATATTCCATACTAGATACGATGCAATACACAAAACATATCGATACATAATTACGCGTGATAGAGATCCTTATAGAAGTCATTACGCGTATCATATTAAAACATGGGAAACCGCATTAATAAGAGATAAATTAGATTTATTTAAAGGGCCAAACGATTTTGCGAACTTCTCTAAAAAGAGTGAAAAATCAAGTACAGTTCGAATCATTCATCACATACATATTTTTGAAGAAAACGATGATTTAATCATTGACATTACCGCAAATGGGTTCTTACATAATATGGTTCGTATCATGATTGGCGCGGCACTATATTTGGATTTGGAAACGATTGAAAAGGGATTAAGAACACCGCAAATCCCGATTGCTAAACACGTTGTACCGGCATCTGGATTATACTTAAAAAATGTTGGTTACAATGCGCATTCCTATAAGGTTAAGTAAGCATTAAACGATGTTTGCTTTTTCTTTTAAATCATATGAGTAATTTCAATTCAATATTTAAAATAACTAGAAAATGTGCGATAATGATTGAAAGAGATGAGAGGTGTCGACATGAAAAATTCATTCATCACATTTGAAGGGCCTGAGGGTTCTGGAAAAACATCAATACTTAAGGCTGTTGAAGTGTACTTCAAAGGTTTAAATATAGATACTATTGCAACCCGTGAACCGGGAGGGATTAAAATCTCTGAGCAAATCAGACAAGTTATTTTAGATGTTGAAAACAAGCAGATGGATGCCAAAACTGAAGCATTGTTATATGCGGCAGCACGTAGACAACACATGGCAGAAGTTATTTTACCAGCCCTTGAGAAAGGTCAAACGGTACTTTGTGATCGTTTTATTGACAGCAGTTTAGCTTATCAAGGTGTTGGTAGGAATCTTGGTATTGATGAGGTGCTTGCCTTAAATCAATTTGCTATTGATTATAAATTGCCAGATTTAACTCTGTTTATTGATGTCCCACCAGAAATTGGATTAAAACGTGTTTTTAGTAATGATCGTGCAGTAGATCGACTTGATTTAGAAAGTTTAGCCTTCCACCAACGGGTGTATGAAGGCTACATGGAAATCATACAAAGATATCCCAACAGGATAAAGATTATTGATGGGACACAAGAGATTGAAGCCGTTGTTAAACAGGTAGTTGAGTGCATAGAAAGTTTTTTTAAGGAATGATGATATGACTTATAATCGTTTAAGAGAAGCCCAAAGTTCTGCAGTTCAAATCATCGAAAACTCATATAAAAACCAACGATTATCTCATGCGTATATTTTTGAAGGTGATGCAGGCACAATGAAACGTGATGCAGCGATTTTTTTTGCATCTTTATGTCTTTGTAACGCAGAAAGAAAACCATGTGGAGAGTGTCAAATATGTCGGCGTATCAATCACTCTGCTCATCCAAATGTCTACCACATAAAGCCGAGTAAAAAAAATATTTTGAAAGAAGATATTCGTTTATTACATGAAGAATTTAGTAAAACAGCGTTAGAGACAGGGCCTAAAATAACGATTATCGAACACGCTGATCGAATGAATGCATATGCATCCAACGCATTACTCAAGTTTCTTGAAGAACCACATCCGAACACTTACGCTTTACTACTTGTAGAAGATGCATCTTTGCTCTTGCCCACAATTCAGTCACGTGCACAGACCATTCATTTTCATCGGTTACCTGGTGCTATCATTGAACAGCACCTTACGACAACCGGTGTTGACCCCACACTAGCAAAACTTGCAGCACAAACAACTGCCCACATCGATGCGGCTGAAAATTTTGTTAATCATCCTGATTTATATACGCTGATTGAATCAGTTAACCAAATTTATGAAGCATTCTTAGATCAAGCGTCGCTGGTGTTACTGTTTGACAAAATTAGCTCTGATTTATTGAATGATGAGCTCATAGTAGAACTCTATTTAGACATTTTAATACACTATCAAAAAGACATAATCTATGGTAAAATGGACCATTATACAAAGATTATTTTTGAAGAACACCAGGACATTATCACGCGTGTTGGTGCACAAAAAACCACATCTATGCTACTTGAAGAATTAGAGATGATGATGGCCATCAAGGTTAATCAAAAACACTACATCAATACTCGACTTGCATTCGACAATTTGATGTTAGCCTTAGAAAGAAGGAATCATAGTGAAGAATGAAGTCATCGGAATTCGGTTTAAAACTGCCGGAAAAAAATACTATTTTGAACCCAACAACATCGCCTTAGAATATGGCGATTTTGTTGTCGTAGAGACCATTAGAGGTATTGAATTAGGAGAGGTTATAGAAACAGTTAAAACGATTGAAGAAGCCGAACTTATCGCTACCCTTAAACCAATCATTAGAAAAGCAACACCGAATGACATAAAAAACCATCAAGACAATCAATTGGATATTCCAAATGTGATGAAAACATGTCATGCATTGGTAACTCAACACAAATTAGAGATGAAGTTATTAAGTGCAGAATACACACTAGACCGCTCTAAACTAATTATTTACTTCAACGCTGAAGGCCGCATTGATTTTAGAGATTTGGTCAAGGATTTAGCCAACGCATTTAAGGTTCGTATTGAGTTAAGACAAGTTGGCGCTCGTGATGGTGCTAAGTTTTTAGGTGGTCTCGGTCCTTGTGGATATTTACTTTGCTGTAATACGTTTCTTGGAGAATTTGAAACAGTATCAATTAAAATGGCTAAAAATCAAAATTTATCACTGAACCCGAGCAACATCTCAGGATTGTGCGGCAAATTACTCTGCTGTATTCGATATGAAGACGAGATATATTCTCAACATCGTTTGACCATGCCTAAACAATATTCAACTGTAAAAATACCCGAAGGAGACGCACGTGTTATTGCGTCTAACATAATTGAACGCAGTGTAAAAGTAGAAACTAAAGATGGGTCAACCTACCATTACAAAGTGGACGATTTATTGGAAATCAAAACTTTTGATGAAGTTGAAAATAACAATGAGTAATCATGAAATCATCAACGATTTATTGGGGTTTAAAGGACTGAAAATTATACAAAGAAAAGACATGTTTAATTTTTCTTTAGACTCTGTTTTATTGGCGGATTTTGTGGTTATCACAAAAAAAGTTAAAAAAATTATTGATTTAGGAACCGGATTTGGTCCTGTGCCACTGTTTTTATCGACAAAAACTAAGGCTCAAATCGTTGGCGTTGAAATACAAGAAGATGTTTATAAAATTGCAGAAAAGAACCGAATTTTGAATAACTTAGATAGTCAAATAAATTTTTACAATCACGACATTAACCAGATTGAGAATTATTTTAAATCAGGCACTTTTGATGTTGTTACAAGCAATCCACCTTTTTTTAAGTATGACGCAACATCAAATATCAACCAGATAGAATACAAAACAATCGCAAGACACGAAGTCACCATTAATTTAGAGACGCTAATTAGAAAAGCTAAGTATTTGTTAGATAATAGAGGACACTTCTATTTGGTGCACCGCGCAGAACGATTAGAAGAAATAGTTCATACTTTAAACACATATGATTTCGCCATTAAACGCCTTCGTTTCGTTTATCCTAAACCAAATACCAACGCATTAATAGTTCTTATTGATGCGATGTATCAAGGTGCACAGGGACTGCAAGTTTTAGAACCATTGATTATTCATCAAGACAATGGAACATATACAAAAGAAACACAAATGATATTCAACAACGAAAGAAGATGAAATCATGCGTATTATTCAAAGCTATCAAAACGAGCACCCCACGTTGTATATCGTCGCAACGCCGATTGGTAATTTAGCTGACATTACACTCAGAGCCATTGAGGTGTTGAAACATGTTGATATGGTTTTTGCTGAAGATACGCGCGTGAGTGGAAAACTACTCAAACACTACGACATTGATACAAACTTAAACAGTGTTCATGCGCACAACGAAAACCAAAGAGCTACGCTACTAAAAGACTATTTTTCAGAACATAAAAACATCGCATTGATAAGCGATGCAGGCACCCCACGTATTAGTGATCCAGGTGAGATTTTAGTTAAAACAGCGATTGATGTCGGTTATAAAGTCATTCCTATTCCAGGTGCTACTGCACTCATTACCGCGCTCATGGCTAGCGAAATTACAACACATCCATTTCTATTTTACGGATTTTTGCCACCCAAAAAAAACGCACGTGAAAAAACCTTAGAAACACTAAAAATGGTACCATATACACTGATTTTTTATGAGGCACCGCATCGCATTACACCGATGATTCAAAGCTTGAAAACAGTATTTGATAATCGTCGAGTGACCATCGCAAGAGAGATGACTAAACGATATGAGACATTCATGCATTTTGAATTAAATGAAACAGTTGATTTAGGCGATTTAAAAGGTGAAATGGTATGTATTGTAGAAGGGTTTAAGTCCAGTGAATGGCTTGATCAAAGTGATTTAATTGGACATGTAGAAATACTAATCGCAGATGGCATGCAAGAAATGGACGCCATTAAAACAGTCGCTCAGTCACGTAAAATGAAAAAAAATGATGTTTATATGGCTTATAAAAAGCATAAGAAGCATTTTGATACTAATATCAATGAGGAGGTTTAAGGATGAAAAAAACATTTTATGTCACCACACCGATATATTACCCAAGCGGGAAACTGCATATTGGCAATGCATACACCACAGTTTTGTGTGACACCTTAAAGCGCTATAAAAACCTATTGGGTTATGACACACGCTATTTAACGGGCATGGATGAGCATGGTAAAAAGATTGAAGCAGTCGCACTAGAACGCGAATTAAGTCCAATTGAACATGTCGCAGAAATTGCCTTAGATACTCAAGCGTTATGGCAACGTCTGTCCATTGACTATGACGATTTTATTCGTACAACAGAAAAACGGCATAAGACAGTTGTACAAAAAATATTTGAACAGCTGCTTTCAGAAGGGGACATTTATCTTGGGACTTATGAGGGGTATTACTGTATGCCTTGTGAATCTTTTTATACTGAAACGCAACTCGGCGATCATCATACATGCCCTGATTGTCAACGTGAAACTTCATTATTAGAAGAAGAAAGCTATTTCTTCCGACTAAGTAAATATCAGAAAAGATTGTTAAAGTTTATTGAAGAACACCCAGATTTTATTACACCCGAAACAAGACGCAACGAAGTTTTATCGTTCATCCGACAAGGATTGAACGATTTAAGCGTTTCCCGCACAACATTTGATTGGGGCATTAAAGTTGTATCAAACCCAAAACATGTCGTTTATGTTTGGATTGATGCTTTATCTAACTACATTAGCGCCCTTGGTTATGGCACCGATGGTGACCATATGTATCAAAAATATTGGCTCGGTAATGAAGTTTTACATGTTGTGGGGAAAGACATTTTACGTTTTCATGCCATATATTGGCCAATCATGCTTATGGCATTAGATATTCCGATTACATTTAAACTACATGCCCATGGTTTTTACATGATGAAAGATGGTAAAATGAGCAAATCTAAGGGTGGCGTCATCTATCCTGACACTGTTTTAGAGCGCTATGGGCTGGATGCTTTCCGATACTATTTATTAAGAGAACTACCCTATGGTGGCGATGGTCTTTTTTCTCCAGACGCCTTTATAGAAAGAATTAACTTTGATTTAGCCAATGATTTTGGCAATTTACTCAATCGAACCATTGCAATGGTCAACAAGTATTTTGAAGGCCAAATCACGAGTCAACTCGAGCATACTACCGATTACGATGGCGATTTGGTTAAAACAATCAATGAAGTCAAAAAAGAGTATCAAGAATCTATGGATACACTTAAAGTATCATTAGCAATTCAAGCGATTTGGAAATTGATTTCACGTACAAATAAATACATTGATGAAACGGCACCATGGATTTTGGCGAAAAATGAAAAGGACATGAAAATCTTAGAAAATGTACTGTATCATTTGGTGGAATCACTGCGTCATATCGGGATTTTATTAAAACCAATATTGCTTGAAGCACATCAAAATTTGTTTAGCCAATTAGGCATTGAACCCAATTTACAAACTTGGGAAAGCTACGAATTTGGATTGTTAAAAACAGTGCATGTTGTTGAAAAACCTACACCGATATTTCCGCGTTGGGACGTGGCAAAAGAAGTTGAAAGTTTGCAAGAACTTATCCGTGGCAAAAAAGTTAAAAAGACAGTAAAAATACCAGAAGTTACGATTGATGACTTTTCAAAACTAGATCTCAGAATCGGTGAAATAATTGCATCTAAACCACATCCAGATGCTGATAAATTGCTCGTATCTAACATTGATATTGGTCATGGTGAGGTTCGACAAATAGTTTCTGGAATTGCCCAACATTACCAACCAGAAACACTGATTGGTAAAAAAGTGATTGTTGTCACAAACCTTAAACCCGTTAAGTTACGTGGTGTTTTAAGTGAGGGAATGGTTTTGGCAGGATCAAATAAAAACACATTAGAGATTATAACTTCAAGCCAACTAAATCCAGGCGATTTAGTGAAGTAATTTGGCATAAATTGTTTGACTTTTTAACATAGATAAGCTATTATATACAACGGTACATTTTTACAAGACTCCAAAGATGCCCGACTATGAGAAAATATAGGAGGCTAGCACTATGAAAACTTTTATGGCAAACAACCAAACGGTTGAACGTCAATGGTTTGTTATCGATGCGAAAGGGCAAAGACTTGGGCGCTTATCAACCGAAGTCGCAACTCTAATTCGTGGGAAACACAAACCTATTTTTACACCACACGTAGATTGTGGTGATTATGTAATCGTTATTAACGCATCAGACATCGAATTAACAGGAAACAAATGGGATCAGAAAAAATATTACTCACATTCACGTTATCCAGGTGGACTCAAAGAAACGTCTGCGCGTGTTTTACTTGGTAAACACCCGGAACGTCTCATTGAATTTGCAGTTAAAGGGATGCTACCAAAAGGTAGACTCGGACGACAAATGTACAAAAAACTTTATGTGTATGACGGCGCTTCACATCCACACGAAGCACAAAAACCACAAGTTTTTGAGTTAAAGGGCTAGGAGGTAAATTATGGCAAAACAAGTTATGTACCGTGGAACCGGTCGTAGAAAAAGTTCTGTTGCCCGTGTCATTTTAACACCAGGCACCGGTAAATTTATCATTAATGGCCGCAAATTCGAAGAGTATATTCCCTCAGCAGCAACCCGTTTGGATGTCGAACAACCCCTGGAAATGACTGATAACCAAAAAACATTTGATATCGTAGTCAATGTTTATGGCGGTGGAATGACAGGTCAAGCTGGTGCCATTCGTTTGGGCATTACACGCGCCTTATTAGAAGTCAATCCAGATTATCGTAAAGCTTTAAAAGCTGGCGGCATGATAACGCGTGATCCACGTGTTAAAGAGCGTAAAAAACCTGGTTTAAAAGCCGCACGTCGTGCACCACAATTTAGCAAGCGTTAACATCGATTTAAAGCACAAATTTTTTGTGCTTTTTTCTTTGCTATATTGTAGTTTTGAATGAAACATACTATAATGATGTTTGCAACAAAAGGAGGTTTACTTATGTCTGTTAGAGTACGTTATGCACCGAGTCCAACAGGACATTTACACATTGGCAATGCACGTACTGCACTATTTAATTATTTGTTTGCAAGACACCATCAAGGTCATTTTATTGTCCGGATTGAAGACACTGACCAAAAACGCAACATTGATACAGGTATCACAAGTCAAATGGACTATCTAAAATGGCTTGGACTTGATTGGGATGAATCGATTGATAAAGATGGTGGTTATGGTCCTTATCAACAAATGGCGCGTTTATCCATTTATCAAGACTATGCAAATCAACTTCTCGACATGGGATTGGCATATAAATGTTATTGTACTGAAGATGAACTTGCTGATGAAAGGCAAGCTCAAATCGACCGTGGCGACGATAAACTTCATTACTCTAGAAAATGCTATGGTTTACCAGAGCAAGATAAACCACATACACTGCGCTTCAAAGTACCAGACAATATTACTTATGAGTTTAACGATATGGTTAAGGGAACAGTAGCTTTTCAAAGTCAAGATATTAGCGATTGGGTGATGATGAAAAAAAACGGTATCCCAACGTATAATTTTGCGTGCGCTATTGACGATTACTTGATGAAAATCACGCATGTGTTACGTGGTGAAGACCATATTACAAACACCCCAAAGCAACTCATGATTTTTGATGCGTTAACATGGGAAAAACCGCTCTATGGCCATATGACACTGATTGTGAACGAGAACAATAAGAAACTATCGAAACGCGATGAATCCATTATTCAGTTTATTGAGCAATACAAAACTTTGGGATACTTACCAGAAGCATTGTTTAATTTTATTGCATTATTAGGATTTAGCCCCGCATCAGAAGAAGAACTGTTTTCAAAAGCACAGTTTATTGATTTGTTTGACACAGCAAGACTGTCGACAAGTCCAGCGAAATTTGATCGTGACAAGTTGACCTATATTAACAATCGTTATATCAAAATGCTCGATCAAGAAACCCTTGTTAATTTATGCAAACCATTTTTATTAGAAGCAAACATCGGAAAAGATAAAGATATAACATGGTTTGAAGGTTTGATTACAATATTTAAAGATCGCTTAACTCACGGCAAAGAAATTGTCAGTCTATACAAAGAATTTTTTGACCAACCATTTCATCTAGACCAAGAAGCCCTTGAATTTTTAGCTCAAGAAGGCGTTTTGGAGTTACTAAACACCTTCAATGCAATGATTTCTCAAACTGAAACATTCAATCAAGAAGCAATTAAGCAAATTATCAAAGACAGTGGAAAGGCCACAGGTATGAAAGGTAAACTATTATTCATGCCTATTCGCTTAGCAACAACCGGAAGCATGCACGGACCCGACTTACCGCAAATGCTACATTTACTGAGTCAAAATACAGTGATAAAGCGACTAGAACGTTGTATCATAGACCTTTCTTAAATAAAATAATTTGCATTTATTACTTAAACAATGTATAATTTGAGATATCAATAAAAAAAGGAGATTTATTTTTAATGACAGGAACAGTAAAATGGTTTAACTCGGAAAAAGGCTATGGTTTTATCACAACAGAAGAGGGACAAGATATTTTTGTTCACTACAGTTCAATTAGCTCTGAAGGTTTTAAAACTTTAAACGAAGGTGACAAGGTACAATTTGAAGTCACTGAAGGCGATCGTGGACCACAAGCGACAAACGTAGAAACGCTTTAATACACATTGCATTTAAAACAGGATGACCATCCTGTTTTTTTTGTAAATAAAGGGATTTTGTTATCGCTTTTTAACACCATATGTTACAATAATTGTGACAATTAATGAAACGAGTGATATCATGAAAATTTACAATGCACTAACCAGTCAACTAGAGAATTTTAAATCGATTCATGCCGACACAGTTAACATGTATGTTTGTGGACCCACTGTGTATAACTACATACACATTGGGAATGCACGTCCTGTTATATTTTTTGATGTTGTTAGAAGATATTTTGAGTTCCAAGGATATACCGTTAATTTCGTGTCTAATTTTACAGATGTTGACGATAAAATTATCACTAAAGCCATAAGCGAGCAAGAACAAGAGATTACCATTGCTAATCGCTTCATTGAAGCTTTTTACAAAGATGTAGAACGGGTTGGAAGTACAACACAGTATTTGGCACCCAGAGTCACAGAGTACATGAGTTCTATCATCCATTATATCGAAACACTAATTAATCAAGATTACGCATACACAATTGATGGCGATGTCTATTTTAGGGTCACGAAAATCAAAGATTATGGTCAACTATCAGGCAGAAAGATTGATGATTTAATCCACGGTTCACGCATTGATATCAACACAAAAAAAGAAAACCCCTTGGATTTCACGTTATGGAAAAAAACAGATATTGGTGTGAACTATCCATCACCTTGGAGTGACGGAAGACCAGGGTGGCATACCGAATGTGTGGCCATGATTAAAGATATTTTTGGTGGACCAATTGATATTCACGGTGGGGGCTCAGAATTAATGTTTCCACACCATGAAAACGAAATTGCACAGAGCCGAGCAATTGATAAGCACCCAATTGCAAATTACTGGATGCACAACGGTAGGCTAAACATAGAAGGCAAAAAAATGTCCAAAAGTGAAGGACAGATTATTCTTGTCAAGGATTTAGACGTTGATTACATGGGCTTTAGACTGTACACATTAAGCACGCATTATCGAAGTCCCATCAACTATACTGACGATGCATTATTGAGTTATGTCAATGAATGGGACCGAATTAAAAGAACTTACACCCAAGCATTTTACAAACTTGATCTGGCAGAATATCTCGATAACATTCCACAAGATTATAGTGAAATCAACACAATTTATCAAGAGTTTATGCACGCCATGGACGAAGACTTTAACACCGCGAATGCAATCACAGAACTACAAAATATTGTCAAATTAACCAACCAAAAAGTCCGTGAAAAAGACGCACTTGAACCCTTGTTAGCAGCACTTAATGTATTCACCGCATTTCTTCAAATCTTAGGATTAAGACCGGGTATAAGCCGTATGTCAAAAGCGGATCGAAACATCTATCAAGAATGGACACACGCCCGAAAAAATAAAGACTTTGATAAAGCAGACCGTTTGAGAGAAAAATTGACTGAAAGAGGTATTTTGGCTTGATTCAATTCAATGGACAAACACTTGCTTATATCGGTGATGCAATTTATGAACTTAGAGTACGCGAACATTTTTTAAGCAAAGGACATACACTGGTCAATGATTTACACCAAAAAGTTATCAAATTAACGAGTGCGAATGGTCAAATTATCGCATTAGAAAAAATACAAGATATGCTTTCACTCGAAGAGCAACAAATCATCAAAAGAGGCCGTAATGCCGAAAGTTCTCGAAAACCTAAGCATACACGTATGCAAGATTATAAGTACGCCACAGGATTTGAAGCACTAATTGGATACTTGTACTTATCGAATCAAATAGAGCGGTTAAATGTTGTGTTAAACTTAGTATTAGACTGCGAGTAAGACTCGCAGTTTTCTATGCCAAAGGGAAAAAGAAGTTTTAGATATTATTTATCAACTCTAAATGGACTGTATCCGTGATACAATAAAGAAAAGAAGGTGAGTTAATGACCTGTGATATTTATGGAAAAAATCCAATAATAGCTGCCATGAATGCTAACCGTAAAATACATGAAATTGTTGTAATGGACAAAAAAGATGACCCATTAATGCAACAAGCTAAAAATAAGGGCATTCCAATTAAATACGTGAGTAAAGCCCAAATGAATGACCGATTTACTGGCGCACATCAGGGTTTTGGCGCAAAAGTTGAATCTTATCATACACTGAGTTTATCAGAAGCACTAGATAAGCCAGGCAGAAAATTATATGTTATGTTAGATTCTATTGAAGACCCCCATAATTTTGGTGCGGTTTTGCGAAGTGCGGATGCTTTTAACGTCAGCGGTGTGATTTTTCCTAAACACCGAAGTGCTCAAATAACCGGCACCGTTGTTAAAGTTTCAACCGGTGCCATTGAAACAGTCGACTTAATTCAAGTTACAAACCTAAACCAAGCGATTGAAACGCTGAAACAAAAAAACATATGGGTCGTTGGTTTGGATATGTCATCGAATCAGACACTGGACAACATTCAACAAGATGTTGATTTATGTTTTGTCTTTGGCAGTGAAGGCAAAGGCCTTCATCGTTTGGTTAAAGAAAACTGTGATTACACCGTAAAAATCCCCATGCAGGGTCACGTAAACAGTTTGAATGTGAGTGTCACTGCAGGCATTGTGCTTTATACAGTCACACATCAGCGAGGGTAACAATGGGTTTTCGCCATAATGATTACGAGATTATCGCCTTGATTAAAGAAGGACATGAAGACGCGCTGAATCTTATGGTCGAGAAGTATCGTCGATTTATTGCGAAAAAAATCCATCAGTTCAACTTGCAATACCACTTTGATGATTTAATGCAAGAAGGCATCATTATCTTGTATCGCTCTGTGATATCTTTTAACCCAATTTATAACAAAACATTTACACGGTATCTTGAAATGAATTTACAA
>SKFU01000059.1 GCA_007117835.1 Candidatus Izemoplasma sp.
CTTTACCAGCCTATGCTCGGGTTTTCATTAATGATGGTGACAACATTATGTCGAGTGGTGATTATCAGCGATATGTGATCATCGATGGTATCCGGTATCATCATTTAATTGATCCTCAAACATTGTTTCCTTCTCGGGCAATGCGCTCTGTGACAGTCATTGGTCCAGATGGTACTTACGGGGACTTATTGGCCACAGCCTTATTCATGCGGCCTTTAGAAGAAGCCCTTGAGATGATTAATAATACCGAACACTATGAAGCGATATTTTATGCAAATGATGGTACTGTCCATTTCAGCGCACAATTTGAAGCATTATATTTAGATGAAGTTTTAATAGATTAAAAAATCTTTGTTCACGATGTGAGCAAAGATTTTTTTTAGAAGCGCTCTACAGATAATGAGCCTTCGATAATGTGAATAAGTTTTTGACTGACAAGCCCAGTGAAAATACCTGTCGGAATACTTAAGCTAAGTAAGATTGGTAAGTAAAGTATCAGTTCTTGGGAAGATAAGATAAACATTGCCATTGCTATTTGACCGACAGCGTGACCAAATGATCCCATCACACTGACACCAATCACTGAAAAACGATTGATTTTTTTAAAACTTACCATCATCGTGAATGCCACAAGCCCACCCGATAAACTAATCCAAAATGTGGGGCTAAATAATGCGGTAAACAATCCCACCAAAAATATTCTTAGTAGTAATACTGTCATTGCATCTTTAATTGTAAACACATACAGTACAATCAAGATGATGATATTTGCCAATCCTAAACGCACCATGGGTAACCCTGTTAAACCACCTAAAGCAACGCGTTCAACAATGTTGAGTACGACCGATACAGCGAGTAAAACAGCAAGTAAAACCATCCGTCTTGTTTGCATAAAAATCACCCTTATATTTATTAAATCATAGTGAAGTTTAACACGCTAAGTTAAAATAAGCAATCCCCACCGTACCTAAGCCAGTATGTGCACCAATCACAGGTGTGATGGGTGCTGCATAAAAACGATGGTTCGGAAAGACTTCATCAAGTCTTGATTTAACATAATCAAAACCTTCTGTGTTGTTACTGGTGTTGTAAGTTACAACAAAATTATCGAGTTTTTTTAAATCTTCAATTACAAGCTCAACCATTTTTTCTAATGCTTTTCTTTGTGTTCGGACCTTTTCAAAAGGCACAATTTTACCTTCGTCATTGACTTGTAAAATTGGTTTTATTTTGAGCATACTACCCAAGAAACCAGCCGCATTACTTAAGCGACCATTTTTAACGAGCAACCTAAGACTATCGACCATAAAATACTGTTTTCGTGATAAGATTAGTCGATTCAAGTAAGATAATACGTCGTTGACTGTCTTTCTTTCTTGGATTAATCGCAGAGCTTCTAAACTTATGAATCCTTCGCTGATGGCAGCATTTTTACTATCGAGTACATGGATTTTAAGTTGCCCTTGGTAAGCATTTTTTGCCATTAAACACGTTTGATAAGTACCGCTCAGTGCACTGGATATTGAAATCATAATAACGTCTGTATACCCTGAATCTTCAATCGTTTTCAATGTGGCATCTATCGATCCTATCGATGGCATACTTGACCGTGGAATTAGTGATTTATCTTCTTCTAATGCACGATAAAATTGTTCTGCAGTGATGTCAATAAAATCATCATACGTGTTTTCACCCATAATCATTTTGCAACGAATCATAAACAAGTTGGTATGATTCAGTTCAAGATAGTCCAAACAACCGGTACTAACAGCGATGACCGCGATTTTTTCCATGTGGTTTAATCTCCTTTTTTATTCAATAATTTGTAAAGCAAGCTTAATGGCCAAAACAATAACCCCAAACTTGGTATGATAAACCAATACCCATAGTCTCTAAAATAAAAGATGTTTACAATCGCTAGAATGCCGATAATAATACACGTTGAAAAACTCGCAAACAATAAATCATTACGGTAATGTTGGATTGATTTTTTTCTTTTATATCTGCGTTTTTCTCGCTCCATTGTAGGAATATAATAGTCTTCTAAGTCGCCAAATTCAACAATTGTTTTGTGGATTGCATCTCTTTCTGAAAGACCCGTTTCTTTTAAGTCTTCTACCTTTTCAACCAACATCTCAATAATTTGGTTTATGGTTTCTTGTTGGTGGCGCGTATGTTTGAATAATCGATGGACATATTCTTTAATTTCTTGCATCGGTTGTCTCCAAAAGTAGTGACATAATTTCTTTCAGTTGTTTCCACTCTAACAGCTTACGCTCAAAGTAATCATACCCTAATGGTGAGATTGTATAATATCGCCGTTCTCTTCCGTGAGATTTAGTGCCAATGTATGATGTGATTAGTCCTTTTTTTTCAAAGCGTTGAACCATCGCATACAACGTTGCTTCTTTGATGGCAAATTGATGGTGGGTTCGTTTTTGGATTACACTGGCAATTTCATATCCGTAACGATCTTTTTCAATAATCAGTTTTAAAATGACACTTTCTAAGTGACCTCGAATAATATCTGAGCTTATTGCCATAAAAAAACACCCCCAAACTCGCATACTTGATGTCAACATGATAACACTTAAGTTGTGCGGTGTAAAGGTGTTTTAAGCTTAGTATTTGTTTTTAAAGTATTCCGAAACTTTGTGTAAGGATTCAATTAAAACTGTATTCTCTTCAAGATTTAAATCTTCAATAATGGCATTAATCATATCGTCGTGAAAGGCATCATGTTTCTTCAAAGTTTCATTTGCTTGGTGCGTTAAATAAACAAAAACTTTACGTCGATCTGCTTGATCAGATGCACGTGTACAATACCCCTTTTCAACCAATCGGTTGATGGCTGTTGTCAGTGTACCGACTGTTACTCTTAGTTTTCGCGCAATATTAGACATCGTTGGGGGATCAACTTTTTCAATGGCTTCTAATACATGAACTTCATTCATCGATAAAGAGACACCCATGTCATGGAGTTTTTGTTGTTCAATGTTTAAAATCTGATTGAACACTTCAACCAGTAACTCATTGATGACTTTTTTCGGTTTTAATGCCATGATTACCCCTGCTTACTATTTAAGTTTTTTAATCCACCCAATCGCGAGCGCATTTGGCCCAGCATGTGCGCCAACAACTGGTGTTAATGGATAGTCATTGACTGTGGTTAAATTTGGAATGGCTTTTAGTAACTCAGAACGAACATATTCAACGGTTTCACCTGCATTGGCATGCAGTATGAAGACTTCATTGTTTTCATCTTTATGATCTTCAGTATATTTTTCAACAATACGATTCAAGGCTTTTTGTCGGGTACGTATTTTTTCAATCGCTTCTACTTTTCCTTGTCTTGAAAGATGGAGCATCGGTTTAATTTTTAATAGTGAACCAACAAAACCACTCGCACCACTTAAGCGACCATTTTTAACGAGATAACGCAATGTATCTACTGAAATAAGAATCCCTTGATTGTCTCTAATCTTTACCAGTACATCGATAATTTCAGCAACTGATTTACCATTTTTAGCCATCTCTGCGGCTGTCAAAGCCATGAAAGATTCTGCATATGCCAGTGTTAACGAATCAAAAACTGTCACTTTCATGCCTTCAATCATGTTCGCTGCTAAGCGTACACCTTCGTAAGTCCCACTGAGGTTTGAAGAAATTGTAATCACAATAACTTCTTGATAACCATCGTTCTTCATTGCTTCTAAGGTTTCTAAGATGACACCTGTTGACGTTTGGGCAGTCGATGGTGTTACATCTGGTTTTTCACTTAACATTTGATAAAACTCATCGGCTTTAATGTCAACGAAATCTGTATATTCGCTGTCATCAAACAAAAGCGTTGAACGAATTAAACGAATATCATAATCATGTTTTAAATAATCAATCCCTGAGTTGCCACATACAATCACACCTGTTTTGCTCATTAAATAACCTCCGTTAATTTAGTTTGAACTTCAAAATATCTAATCAAAGTCTAACAAAATAGTTTTAAGTTGTCAAACAAAAAACGTAAAATTACGTTTTTTTGTTTTGAATATACTGATGCATTGTTTCAGCGGCTTCTTTTCCTGTACCCATCGCTAAAATAACTGTTGCTGCGCCACTGACAACATCGCCACCAGCAAAAACACCAGGAATGCTTGTCATATGGTTTTCATCGGTGATGATGCCACCCCATGAATGGGTTTTTAAACCAAACGTATTGTCTTTAAGTATCGGGTTTGGTTTTTGACCAATTGATATAATGATACTATCAATATCAAAGGTGACTGTTTCACCCGTGCCAACTGGTCTTCTTCGACCAGAATCATCTGGCTCACCCAGTGCCATGATTTCACAAACCACCTGTTTCACGATTCGGTTTTCACCAAGAATCTCAACTGGGTTTCTAAGCAACCTGAAATCGATGGCTTCATCTTTTGCGTGATGGATTTCTTCTAAGCGCGCAGGCAAGCTTGCTTCGTCGCGTCGATACACTATGAAAACATTTTTTGCGCCCAGTCTTTTCGCTGTGCGCGCGGCATCCATGGCCACGTTACCACCACCGACAACAGCAACATTATCTCCGATTTTAACTGGGGTTGCACTTAATGGAAAACTGCGTGATTTCATCAAGTTTACTCGGGTTAAAAACTCATTAGCAAAATACACACCACTCAGGTTTTCACCTGGAATACCTAACCCACTTGGCAATCCAGCACCACTACCGATAAATACCGATTGATAACCCATTTCAAAAAGTTGGTCGATGGTTAAACTTTTCCCAATGACCGCATTTTTAACAAACTCAACGCCCATTGTTTTTAAGTTTTGAACTTCATTTTCGACAATGTTTTTTGGTAAACGAAAATCTGGAATACCATACTGTAAAACCCCGCCAAATTTATGAAGTGCTTCAAAAACCGTTACGTCATAGCCTTTTTTACGCAATCCCGCAGCGTTTGCAAGTCCCGCAGGTCCACTACCGATGACCGCAACTTTTTTGTGTTTTAGTTCGGGTACTGTGGTATCTGCAAGATGTTTTTCCATGCCATAATCACCAACAAAACGCTCTAAAGCACCAATCGCGACTGGTGTGCTTTTGATGCCGAGTATGCAGGCACCTTCACACTGTGATTCTTGGGGACATACACGACCACAAATGCTGGGTAAAATATTGTCTTTGTAAATTGTTTCAAACGCTTCATCTAGCGCATCTTCTAAAAGATATTTAATAAAAAGTGGGATATTTACTTCAACTGGACATGCCAATACACAACGGGGATTTTTACAATCAATACAGCGACGCGCTTCGGCAATCGCTTCATCGTATGAGTACCCTAAAGCAACTTCTAAGAAATTACTTTGTCTTTCAATGCTGTCTTGCGTACGCATACGGGTTCTTTGTGTTTTAACGGCCATGATTATCCAAGTCGATGAAGCACATGTGCTCTTCATCTTTATAGTAAGATTGGCGTGACATCAACTCATCAAAGTCGACCTCTTCGCCCGGAAAATCCGGCCCATCAATACAGGCAAAATATGTTTTATTGGCAATGGTCACTCGGCAATTCCCACACATGCCAGTGCCATCAATCATAATTGGGTTGAGTGATACATCCACAGAGACACCATGTGCTTTTGCCATTAGTGTCACATACTTCATCATAATTACAGGTCCAATCGCAATCAAATGGTCAATGGTTGGGTCGCTATCTAGTTGTTTTTTCAAGACATCGGTTACGAACCCTTTTTCACCAACCGAGCCATCATCCGTTGCTAAGTAAATATGATCGCAAAACGCAGCATATTCATCTTGTAATATTAGATGGTCTTTTGTGCGCCCACCGAGAATCAGTGACACTTTAATGCCTTGGTCATGGTATGCTTTTAACTGAGGCAGTAACGGTGCACTTCCAACACCACCGGCAACACCGATGACATGATTTTTTTTGCGGATATGGGTAGCTTTTCCAAGGGGTCCAACAAAATCTTCAATGAAATCACCGACAGATTTCTTCCCCAATAGTTGTGTTGAATATCCCATTTTTTGATAGATAATGGTAACCAAATCACCATCAATACCGGCAATCGTTAACGGGATACGTTCGCCTTCATCATCCACACGTAAAATAATGAACTGTCCTGGTTTGGCATTTCTTGCGACTAAAGGCGCCTTAACTTCCATTAAATCCACATCTTTGTTGAGCGTTTTTTTAGCCATAATTTGATACATAGATTCACCTCGTGTCGTTTTAATAAAAACGCTTTCTTTTTTTCATCCAACATTATTATAACAAATTTTAATCACTATGAAACATCTTTTTACTTAGTTAAGAATGTGTGAGTTCGAAAATCGTTTCACCAGGGTTTTTAGTGATTTTTCGTCGAAGGATTTTACGTGAACGAATGCTGTTAGGATCACGAACCATGGTTCTAATTGCGTCGCCTTGTGAATAGCCGTGAATCACAATAATTCTGTGAATCGATGGCGCACATTTAGCCAGTGCTTTTTCAAGTGTTTTTTTTGCTTCTAGTACCGTCATTCCATGTAAATCAAGCGTTGTTTCCATCGGTTCCTCCTTTAGTGATTAATAGTGGATTTTTATTAGAAAAACGTCTTTTTGGCCCAGTTTTACTTAAATATGATTTTAAGAATTGATCAATTTTTTCAGGATCGTTTCTCATGGCTTCTTGGGTTTTTAAATCGATTTGGGTGCTGTAAGGGCAGCTTTGAAGACAAATGCCACAATCTGTGCCGATATTAACAAACATTTCAAAACAACTTTGGTCATCAAAGCGATAAAAAGGTCGTTGATTAACAATCCGTTTTTGTGGTTTGATTGACTGCATTGGGCAGTTCATTAAACATAGGGCGCAACGTTTACAAAACGCATCTAAGCCAAAATCAATGGGGGCATCTGGTTTTAACTTAAGTGTTGTAAACACAGCACCAAGTCGGATTGCATTGCCGTATACGGGGTGGACAAGATGATTGCTCATACCGATTTGACCAAGGCCAGCATCATATGCCAATGGCACCATTGGTGCCAAATAATATTGATCACTCATGAACGCTGCTTGATAACCAATCGATTTGATGTACATCGCCAGTTGTGCACCAACTTGGGCAATTTGGTGATAAGTTGTTAAACTTGCCAGCATGGTTTCGTAATGTGGGCTTCGTTTGAGATAGTCAAAATTCATCGGTATTAAGAATACAACGGCATGGGTATAGTTTGGGGTAATTGTTTCTCCATAATGTGAAAGACCTATCATTGCACCTGTGAATCCCTTGTGTGTATAATAGTGGTCTTCTTTTAGTTTTATGATGCCAACATCATGCGCCCCATATAATTTTGTGAGTGCTTTTATTGTGTTGCTAAACGCATCGCCTACTGTTATTTTATTGTCGCTTACGGGATGGGTTTCTACAGTTTTATGTAGACTTTTAAGTAGTGGGTTGAGTGCTTCTGTCATCGGAAAAACACGCGTTTTAAATGATGCATCTTGACGCGTGTTAAGATGAAATTCTGGTTGTCGAATCGCGTCATCCTTCTGTTGATAATGCGGATGTGCCGTGTAAAACTCACTGTATTCTTTTGTGCCTTTAACTAATCGAATTCGAGAAAATAGCGTATGCCTCTCATCATAGCGTGTTTTTTTCATATAGTCACCTCATATAACTGTATTTTAACACAAAAAAAAGACTTCGTTGAAGTCTTATTTTAGTTGGTCTAAATCAAGTGATTTTTCAACGTTGTTGGCTTGAATTTGAAGCAGTGTTTGACAAACGTCTTCCATCATCATTTGTGGGCTGTTTTCAGTTAGTCCACCACAATGGGGGGTCATCACAACATTGTCTAGTGTGTGGATAGGGTATTGTGAGGGATAAAGTAACTCTTCTTGTTTAGGATACTGAAACCAAACATCCGATGCGAAACCTTTTAAAACGTTTTCTTTGAGTGCATTGTACAATGCTTTTTCATCAATTATCTGACCCCGACCCACATTGATTAGGTAACGGTTTTGAAAATGTGAAAATACTTGTGCATCAAAGGCACCTTCAGTTTCTTTTGAAAGTGGTGCGGTAATAAACACGATGTCAGAACACTGAACCAAATTGGTTAAGTTTTTTACTTTGTTTACATCTGGAAAATCTTTATTGCGGTCAATAATATAGACTTCAATGTCAAAAGGTTTCAAATAAGAATGTATGGCTTGTCCGATACGACCATACCCGTAAATACCAATGGATTTCTTTTGAATAGAAACCCATGGAACTCGGTGTACGTTGTTGCGGTTACTCCAGTTGCCATGGGTCATATTATTGTGATAAAAAACGATATGACCCAGCAGTGCAAACATTAACTGGACCGCTCTTTCAGCCACGAAGGGTGCATGTACTGTTGTATTAAAAAGTTTTATGCCATGCGCTTTTAGTGTCGGGATATCGATACGGTTGTGCCCAGTGAATGGAATGACAATATGTTTTAAGCGATGATGATACTGCTCTGGTTTAAATGATCCCGTAATGTAGGTATCTGCGTCTAACAACTGATCTACGAGTTGTATTTCGGGATGATGGGTTTGAATGTATTGTCTGTATTCTTCACTGTTTACATAGACAGTCATCGTATCACATCACTTTCATAAGTGTCATCATATTTTTATGGTTAGTGTTTACTTTTTTGAATCCATGATTATCAGCAAAATAACGGAGTGCTTTTTCTGTATAGAAGCTGATATGTGTCGGATCACGTCGATACCACCACGTATTGAATGCTTCTGATTTTTCAGGTCTGAATAACGTCATGATGGCGAGTATTCCACCCGGTTCGAGGTGATGATACAACTGAGAAAACACATGGTTAGGATCAGCCAAGTGTTCAAACACCTCTGTGCTGGTAATGACAGCGTAATGACGGTCCCAAACATTAAGATCGTTGTGATAAAACAAATCAAAATGAAATGCCTTAAAGCCATTGTGCTTTAACAGTTCAAACAACACAGGACCTGGCCCACTTCCAAAATCAAGGGCGTTTCCTTGTGATTTATGCGGTAACACCGATTGATCTAAAAATGTTTGTAACATCGCAACATATCCAGCATTATCAAAACTGTTTTGATGGCGGTCATACTGGTCTTTTTCATCGGCGGTGTTCAAGTGAAACTGTGATTGTTTTTGAGTAAACAAACAGTGCGGACAGTAATCGTATAAAAGATCAAATTGTGGATCTTTTATTTCTGTGGTGTGTGTCCCACACGCAAGGCATTTAGTGACTGTCTTTTTTCTTAACATAACCCATTTGTGCCACAGAAAGCACGATGAAAAGATGCATCAAAGGATGCTTATCTGCATGGACATCGATTTCGATTGTTTCACCAAAATCAAAAATTTTCTTACTTAAACTGACCAAAACTTGCGTTTCATGCATCAATGCTAAATCATCCGTTTCTAAGCCGCCTTTTAATGTGTATTCTTTATCGCCTACCATGATTACAAAGTGTTTCTTTACACGTTTCACAGTGGCAATTACGTGTCCTTTATCATCTGAGATTAGAAATGGTTTTGTGGATAATAAACCAAGCTTATTATGAATTTTAAACAGTACTTGGTTATTCCAGTCTTTCATCAACAGTTCACGAAATCCTAAGAAAAATTTACCTCGGATTTTAAAAATGTTGTTTTGACCTTCATCCTTGATATTAAAGTTTTTACGATGCACAAAATGATTGGGTCTTAAATAAAATTTCATGGGCATACCTCCGCTATGGTTTATCTTCATTATACGATATTTTATTCGAATCGCGTACTGTTTTGATTGAGTAAGCCGTTTATTGTTTGTATTATCTATGATAAAATCGAGTATAATACGGGTAAGAAGTCTAAACTAAGGAAGTGATTTATTGTGAACACACAACGATTAAAAATGGTGCATAAAGGCTCTAAAAACACATGTGAGACAGTACTTTATTGGATGCAAGCAACACAGCGTGTTGACGATAATGCTGGTTTAAATGCGGCCATTAGCTACGCAAATCGTTACGATAAGTCATTAACAGTCATCTTTAATATCGTTGAAAACTACCCAGAAGCAAATCAAAGACACTATACGTTTATGCTTGAAAACATTGAAAAAGTAGGCTACAAATTGGCCGACAAGGGCATTGAATTTGTCGTCACGTTGGGTGATTTTTCAGTGACGCTAAATCCTTACTTAAAAGCCGCCTTTGCTTTAGTGACAGATTATCCTTATGGTGATTATCTCAAATCAGTGTATAAGACCATCATTAACACGGCAAAAACACTGGATATTGATGTGCTTCAAGCCGAATCAAATGTGATTGTTCCAGTTGCGTTAGCCAGTCAAAAAAGCGAGTATGGTGCGCGCACGATTCGCCCGAAATTGTTGCGCTTAAAAGATGATTTTTTAGTGTTAGAAAAAATGCCCACAATCGCACGTAAGTCAAACACGTTTTTTACAGGGTTTAAACCCACATTAAGTGATTTCATTAAACAATTAAATATTGATCAATCGGTCCTTAAGTCGCCGGTCTTTACTGGTGGTGAAGATGAGGGTTTAAAACGCCTAAATCACTTTATTGAAAACAACTTAAATGATTACCAACACAGCAATGACCCAAGCAAACAGTTAAACAGCACACTCAGCCCTTACTTGCATTTCGGCCAAATATCTCCGGTAAGAATTTATCTTTCAGTTGAAGAAGCTTGCGAGATACATAATAAGGACCGGGTTTCTTGCGAAAACTATTTAGAACAGTTACTTGTTCGCAGAGAACTTGGCTTTAACTATATGCATTATCACAAAGGCTATGATTGCTTTGAAACAATGACTGAACCTTGGGCTTATCAAACCATGTCAGTGCATTTAGGTGATCTGAGAGACACCATTTATACCATCAAAGACTATTTGGGTTTTAAGACCCATGATGTTTACTTTAATGCGGCGATGAAAGAAATGGTTTATACGGGTTACATGCACAATTACATGCGCATGTATTGGGCGAAAAAAATCATTGAGTGGTCACCCAACTATGCAATGGCTTATGAGACCATTAAAACGTTGAACAACACGTATTTTTTGGATGGTCGTGATGCCAACTCGTATGCGTCGATTGCTTGGTGTTTTGGTAAACACGATAGAGCCTGGACCGAACGTGATATATTCGGTAAACTACGCTATATGAATGCCGCAGGGTTAAAGCGTAAATTCAATATTGATGCTTATGTTGCCCATACAAATACTTTAAAAAACTTATAAATCGTATTGACTGTTTATTTCTGCAGGGGTCTTTCTTAATAAGAACGTAATGGGAATCAGGCTTGATATGCCGTTCATAATATAAATGAAGATAATCCCAATCACCAGTGTAAGCATCGATACATGCACCACATTAATAATGGTTTGTGCGGCTTCTTGGATTTGCGACAAAATATAACTCATGAATAAAAAGCCAATCAACGAAGTCATCGTGGTAAGTAAAATACTTTCGATTAAAAACATTTTTAAAATATCTAATTTTGAGACACCAAGAGAACGGTATACACCAACATCATATATACGCTGAATCAATGATGAGCGAATCATGAAGTAAAAACTTAAGCTACTTGCCGTGATGGCAATCATCGTAAACACAATTAATCCTGATGAAGACCGTATACGTTCACTACGTTCTGTTTGAATATCTCGTTGCAGTACATCTTCTGCGATTAAATCTAAAGCACTTAACTCAGCTTGTAATTGTACAGGGTTTTCGGTGAACAAATACAAGTCTTGGTTTTGTGTTTTTTGTGTTATAAACAGATTTTCTTTGATCGTCTCTAAGTGTACGACAATGCGTTTAGAAGAAATTTGTTGGTCATCAACGGTTAATTGATATGTGCCAACGACATGATACGCAGTGCCTTGAAAGATTTCAAAATAGGGTTCAAATAAGTCATCATTATAAGGTTCAGGAATTAACACCTCATATTTACCTTCTATCATTTTTCCTTGGATGACTTCAATGTTTTCTTGATGAAGTTCTAAAGGTAAATAGTCAGTGTAATAGTATCCGTAAGCATGGGTTTGACTGCCATAAAAAACGGGTGCCTTAGGGTAAGTTACCCCCACAATGTTATAACTTAAATCAATGCCTGCAGGCCGATGACTTAACCCCAAAAAGTTTTCTATCTGGTTAAAACCCATGGCACGAAACTGGCTGTTATTTAATATGCGTTCAGCCAATAACCCGTCAATAACAATTTCAAAGGCATTAACAGGTAAACGACCTAAAGCCAAGTCACTTTCAGTAATCAACGTACTTGGTGCGATTGTTGTTCTTAAGTCAATGGTGTTAGATGTTTGATAATAAGCCGGCGTCGTCATGGTGAGATTCATAGGGATGTTGTAACGTGTGCCTAAAACCGAAGATAGCCCAGCGATGGCAAGATAATCATCATAAGTATCGACTTCATTAAGACGAATCATCTGCGTATTTTCTGGCAGTATTATGACATCGGTTTGGTCGATGAAGACAATGTTCATTAACAGGCCAATGGCAAGTGCGATGACACTTGCAGAAAGCGCTAGTCCAAGATATAAAAACTTAGAAAACCGTGATGACTCTTTAATTTTTTGAACACTCATTTTTAGTGATTCTTTAATGCTTAAAACTTGGTGTGTGCTTTTCGATTTTGGAACCTCAAATGCCATGAGGTTTTCTAGGTTCAACGTGCGTTCTTCAGTTTGAACTTGGTTTTTTCGATGGTCGTTAAACACTTGGATTTCTGATTGTTGGTCTAATAAGTGCACGTAATTGAACACCGTTTTATCGATGTCAATATACAATGCGTTGTTTTTAATTATTAAGCGGGCTTTAATCGGTTGGTCGGTGTCTTGGTCTTGAAATAGGGTCACCGAGTGTGGTAATGTCGATAACTCTTTAGTTGCCATATCTTTTAGATAGATTTCGCTATCGATAACAAGTGTTTCTGTGTCCGGTGTTTCATTCAAGTAATCACGGACAATTTTCCCGTCTTCAAGCTGAATAATACGATCCGCATAAAGTGACGCTAGGCGCTGTTCATGGGTTACCATAATGACCAGTTTATCTTTGGCTATACGACGAATTAAACGCATGATTTCTAAGGTGTTTTTACTGTCGAGGTTCCCGGTGGGTTCATCAGCGATAATAACGCTAGGGTTTTTAGCCAGTGCACGGGCGATGGCCACACGTTGCATTTGACCACCTGAAAGTTGATTGGCAAGGCGTTTTTTATATTGCACCATGCCAATGGCATTAAGCAGTTGATCGATGCGTTGGTCAATAACCTCAGGTGACTTAACACCAACCATCCGCAATGTGATGGCAATATTTTCATAAACTGTTTCATGTGGTAATAAGTAATAGTTTTGAAAAATATAGCCGACATCTTGATTTCGGATAAGATCCCACTGCTTTGTTTGACGCGATGACAGTGTTTGATCTGCAAATGTTATTGTCCCTCGACTGGCTTTATCCAATCCGCCAATCACGTTGAGCAACGTTGTTTTTCCTGACCCTGATGTTCCTAGCAACATCATTAATCCTTGTGATTCAAATGACAAAGAAATATCATTGAGTGCATTCACTTGATTCCGTTTATTTTGATGATAGACTTTATGGATTTGGTTAAGTTTAATCATGATGTAACCCCATTTCTTAACGCTGTAATAACGCTGGTTGAGAATATTTTTCGGTTAAATCGAATGCCTAAAAATCCGCTCATACCGAGCAATGCAGCCAACACAACAAAATAATCAATCCAACGGAAATACCTTAAGTAATTGGGTATGTTTAACGGGGTATATTGTGCTACGATAAACACGGTAATAACAAGCACGTATGCCGCCAACATTATTAAGTTTAACTCAATTATATTAATTTGATTTAACGCTTTTTTACTTGCGCCCATTGAGCGCATAATCACATAATCTTTTTGCTTGTTTCTCATCACGTTTTTCAGTGCTAAGTAGCTCGCGAAATACATAATAACCAATAAAAAGAGTGAACTTATGGCTTGAAACATTTGTTGAATAACCGAAAATATTGCGGTGAAGTCATCTTGATAATCGGCTGGGTACATGCTGTAGTATAATGTTTTATCCAGTTGGTTTTGCACGCGATATGCAGCAAATCCATCTTGAACCATTACACTGACTTGATATGTTTGTAATACCATCCAAGAGGCCATAACTTCACTGTTCACTTGGATGCTTGAACGCCAAGAATCGGGTTCAGTGGGCGTGAGTTCAACGACTGATAATGGCTGATTGAGTGGCAAATCGTAAAATGCTGTGTTTGACGTGACGGTTACGGGTAAAAGACCAATACCATTTGGTAAATCATAGTTATCTAATAAATATCGGGATATCGCAATTTCATCATTGTTTAGCGTATCATTAATACTAATGTCCCGAAGTGGTAATGTAAATGTTTGATTGTTGGGTAAATCAAAATGGATATAGTGATGCGCTTTTAACGCAAGAAATATCGTTTCTGGATTGGTGAAGAAATCTTCATGAAAATAGGTTGTTTCAAACCACTGTCCTTGATTGTTTTGATGCATACCAACAATCGTGAACGATTGTTTGTTCAAGGTAGGATCGTTAAAATCATAGTAAAAATCATCACCAATCGCAAGTTCAATGGTGTCATGCAACTGATGTTTATCGTTGGCTTCAATGACAATTTCATTGGCGGTTTGTGGCAAGCGGCCTTCGGTTAAACTGCGTGTGGTCAGTAATTTTGCTGGTAATGGCCTAACACTTTGGTAATACTCATAATTAAAGCGATCATGAATGGTTTGATAATGCAGTGTTAAATCGAGCACAGGGTCAACAGGCATCACAGAAACGACATCACGCATTGCGACAATTGATTCTAATTGCGCATCGGTGAACACGGATAAATCACGGTTTGAAACAATTAAACGTTGCGGATTAGGGTTCATGATATAAGGATGGTACAAGTTTTGTTGCGTATGAGATTGTTCGACATATGCACCATAGGTTAGTGTAAACGCAAACACGATAAATACACTGATTAGCAATGTAAATATTGTTTTTTTCGGTGTTGCAAAGCCACTTTTAATGGCAATACCAATTTGCGACCTAAGTGACATTGGTTTAGCATCGTAGATTGGATATTCAGTTAATGGTGTGGGTGTTTTTTTTGCGACATCCTCGACAATTTCACCATCGAACATGCGAATAATTCTGGTCGCGTGTTCACGAACAAGATCCCCATCATGCGTTACCATAATAACCAGCTTATTATGACTAATTTCGTGAAGCAAGTTGACAATGCTCTCACTATTTTTAGTATCTAGATTACCTGTTGGTTCATCGGCAATGATGATTGGTGAATCTTTGGCTAAGGCACGGGCTATCGACACCCGTTGTTTTTGACCACCTGAGAGTTGTGCTGCTTTGTGATGGATATGACTGGTTAATCCAACTTGCGCGATAAGTTCAAGTGTTCTCTCATGTTTTTTCGTTGGGTCATAGCCTTGAATTGTTAATGCGAGTGCAATGTTTTTATAGACCGAAAAAGCATCGATAATGTTGTATTGTTGAAAGACAAACCCAATGTAATTTTTTCGGTATCTTTCCCATGCTTCACTGTCATAATGTGCAGTTTCTTTGCCTTCGATGAGCATCTCACCTTGTTCATAAGTATCCAAACCACTCATCACATTAAGCAGTGTACTTTTACCACTACCACTTTCACCGGTAATTACGATGAACTCACCCAGTGTAAACGTTACATTAATGCGTTTAAGTGCTTGAACAACGCCTTGTTTACTTGAATAGTACTTCTCAATATTTTTAAGTGTTAACATAGTCACCTCTTCAATAAGTCTATTACATTATAACATTAATCGTGATTTTTAACACAAAAAATGAAGGGTTATTCCCTTCATTAAAGTGTTTTTAAGTATTTATTATCGGTCTCATTTGGGTATTTTTCAAATCCCATTCTGGTTAGGTACTTATGGTGTGAGTCGTGTTCAGCATAAGCGATAAGTTTTTTGTATCCTTGCATTTTAAACGTCTGGTTTATTTTCGTGAAAACATAAGGTCCCGTTTTAAAATCTTGATAATGTGGTGTGGCATAGTCCAAAGTGATTTCTAATTTCTCTTTGTCAATTGCTTGTGCGATAAACAAGCCTGCTGGATTCATGTTTCTAACAATCATATACCGATAGGTACTATCTTTTAATACCGATTCTTTGAGTGGCATGTATGTCTTAATATCTTCTTTATAGTATTCAATAAACGCTAAGGCAAATGCGTCTGTTGAATTGATTTCAATGAGTTCAAAATAATCTTTTGAACCATACATTTGTTTTAAATAATACAGGTTAATAATGACAATACCGATGTTCATTAAAAACACAGGAAATGATGTGATCATTAGTGCATATAAGGCAAAAACAAGTGCCCCAAACAGATTAATTATTCTTAATTTTTTTAGTGATTTCATGACGAGTGACACCAATACAATTAATGATGCTATATAGCCTATCCATTCAATCCACTCCATGATATTCACCTCCTTAGATTAGCTATTTATTATAGCACATTTCGCTTTAAGACACAGTAATTACGGAAAAATAATATCCTGACATTGTATTACATGGTATAATAACCTGAGTAATCCTAATAGGAGGCACATTTCATGACACGTGATAGCAGTTATATTTTTTCATTTTTAATGATGTTTGTTGCCGTTATTATTGGGCGAATGTTTGTTTTCGAACCTACGAACTCATCGATTATATGGCCAGCAACTGGACTCGCTTACGGAATTTTAGTGACTTACCATAAGCGAATGGTACCCAGTGTTTCTTTGGGTTTATTTGTGGGCATACTTTATGACTACTGGATTTTTTCAGGTTTTGGTTTAGGATTGAGTATTATTGTTTCTTTAATCTTGACCGTGATTATTATTGGTGCTGTTTATTTCGCGGTATATTCCGCGTTTCAATTAAAACTTGATGCAAAACTTACCCCCAAAAACTTAATTAGTTTCGGCTGTTTTGCCATCAGTGTAAGCCTTATAACCTCACTGACCGGACAAAGCATTCACGCGCTGTTTAACTTGATTGAATGGACCAATTATTGGGATAGTGTTTGGATTTGGTTTTTAGGTGATTTATCAGGTTTTGTTTTGTTTGGTGGCGCGGTCACTGTCGCACTAAGTGTTGATGAAAATCCATTCTTTAAAAAAATAGAGCGTGAAGAAACCATTTACTATCTCATATTTATTGTCTTTAGCCTATTGTTTTTTAGCGATACAATTCCTTATGTTGGTTTTGATACCCATAAGTTTGTTTATGCACCATTTGTGCTTTGGCTCGCATTTCGTTTGCCTTACCGTTGTTTTTATATCTCTGCCCTGTTTTATTTATTAATTTTGTCACAATTTTACGCAAGTACTTACACAGAATACTGGCAATATCTGGTCAATGTCAATGGCTTTATCATCATGATGTTTTTAATCTTTTTATTGTTAAAAAATTTCTTACTTAGTTTATACACCAGTGAAAAAGCGTACGAGATTACACGGAGTCGCCTCAACAAAACGATTGAAGCAGCGAATGCTTTAATGCGTTTAACACCTGAATATGTCCCGCTCGATCGTGAAGACGAAATTAACGAAGCTAAAAAAATGTTTCGTACAGTCTCACAGTTAATTAATAAGTCTGATTGTGGATCATGCATGACAGTTGTGCATGGTAAAGTCACTTACATTGATGTGATTGGTGGCTATGATATTGACTCGTTAAACAGTATTAATTTCAATATTGATGTTTGGAAAGCAAAACTAACTAAACCACTGTTAATCATCGATGCTGAGCCACGACTAAAAACGTTATTGGGTAATAATTATAAGTCGTTTAGTGATAATAATCCAATGGTCAAGCAAAGTGTCTTTATGAGCGTCAGAGTTTCTAAAAATTTTGACATTGAAATGAGTTTTGACATCAGTGTAAATAACCCAGAAAGTTATAACTCAAGTGACATGATTTTCTTTGAATCACTTCAGTTAATTTTAAATAGTTTTTATCAATCGAGTGTGCTTGCAAAAGAAAATGATCTGCTTAAAAGCCAAATTTTGAATAGTTTGTTAAAAACCATAGAACTGTATGATAAAGATATGCACAACCATGCACTGAACGTTGCGTTTATGGCAACATCGCTTGGAAAAAAAATGGACTTAGAAGAAAATGATATTGTGCATTTATATTGGGCAGCGATTGTTCATGATATCGGTAAAATTGCTGTGCCTCCACACATTTTAAAAAAAGCGTCGGCATTAACCTCAGATGAGTATTTAATTGTTCAAAAACACAGTGAGGTTGGATTTAAAAGTTTGAATGATTCAGTGGCCCTTGAACAAGTGAGTGTACTTGTTAAAAACCACCATGAACGCTATGATGGCAAAGGCTATCCTGCGGGTTTAAGAGGTAATCAAATCAGCCTATCTTCGTATGTGCTTGGCATGGCTGAGGCGGTGGTATCAATGGCAACAAAACAAAACTATAGTGACGCCAAAAACAACGATGAGATCTGTGCTATTTTAATGCGTGAAACAGGCAAACAGTTTCATCCCCAAGTAGTTAATGCAGCGATTGCCTGTATTAATGACGGTCTTTTAAAACAATTGATTTAGTACATATAAAACCGGTAAGCCAAAGTAAAATGGCTTACCGGTTTTATTGTATTAATGATTTACTTCGCTGTGTAGCCACCATCAACGTAAAGGTTAACACCTGTTGTAAATGTATTTTCTACTAAAAACACAACAGCATGTGCAATCTCTTCTGCTTTGCCTAAACGTCCGATTGGGTGCTGCGCAACCAATCCATCATAGTAATCGCCAAGTGCTTCTTTGCTTACCATACCTGATTCAGTGTACCCTGGATTGACAGAGTTAACACGAATATTATCGTTAGCATACTCTAATGCCAACGATTTAGTCATTAAGTTAACCGCGCCTTTTGATGCGTTGTAAGGCATTGCGCCTGCTTGGCCAACAAGACCTAAAATAGAGGCTGTGTTAATGATGACGCCCCCACCGGCTTTACGCATTTCTGGTACAGCATATTTCGCACCAAAGAAAATACTGTCTTGATTAATTTTAATGACTTTATGATAATCTTCGTAAGTTGTGTTGTGTGTTTCACCCAGCACACCAATACCTGCGTTGCTAAACAAAATATCGAGTTGCCCATAAGCTTTTACGGTGTCTTCAATTAAGTGTTTTACATCCGCTTCTTTGGATACATCCGCATAGACAAATTGCACATCTCCTAGTGGTTTTAAATCCTTGAGTACAGCGGGTGCTGTGTCATTGTTAATATCAGAGATAACCACCTTTGCGCCCTTTTGTAAAAATGCTTTTGCAGTCGCTAAACCAATACCACTGGCACCACCAGTAATAATCGCAACTTTTTTGTTTAAATCATACATAACTAATCCTCCTCATTAATTTAGTATTACTATGATTACTCAATCATGTAAACATTTACATTTCAAAAATAATGCACTTTTAGTAATCTTTGCAATAAAAAAAATACGATTTAAACATCGTATTTTTGTTTGAAATAAAGTGCTTCTACTGCGAAGCTTGCCACGTCATAAGCATAGTTTTTAGGACCAAATCCTGCATCAAACCCTAACTCTTTTGCAAGACTATGATCAATCCGAGGACCACCGATAATAACAATGAAACGTTCTCTTAAGTTTTCGGCTTCAAGCAATTCAATGAACTCGGTTAAATTTTTTATATGAATATTTTTTTGAGTCACAGTTTGCGAGATTAATATCACATCCGCGTGATGATGCAGTGCTTGTTTTAGCAGTGTTTCGTTATCCACTTGACTGCCAAGATTAATGGCTTTAATGCCTTGATAACGTTCTAACCCATAATGACCGTTAAAACCTTTCATGTTCATAATGGCATCAATGCCCACAGTGTGGGCATCCGTTCCTGTAGATGCCCCAATAAAGACGAGTTCTTTATCAAATTTTTCCTTGATATAGGCTTCTATAGCATCTTTGCTCATCACTGCTTGATCGACGGTCTCGACGGTTATGTTTTCAATGTCAATCGGGTTCGCGACAGTACCATAAATGATGTAGTAGCTAAACGCATCATCTAAGGCCTCACTGTGAACAACACTCACATCACGAATCCCAAGTGATTCAACCAACGCCTTTGCTGATGCTTCGCCTTTTTTGTTGCAGGCGATTGGCAAGGTGAAACTTAACTGAATTTTTCCATCATTTAGCGTGTCGCCATAAGGTCTAATAAGTTGTTTCATTAAACATCACCTGCCATTGCTTTTTTCATTAACTCTAACACTGGATTACGATAAACTGCGTGTTTTTTAAACACACCTTCCAGCCCTTTACCAGAAGTCATTTGTCTTTTAGTACTGGCAAAAACGCCGTTTTCTAACGCCGTAAAAAGTCCCATATTTTTAATTGAGCTTAGTAATTGATTTGCTTCTGATAAGACGCTTTGTGCACGGGCAACAATCATCCCGTTTTCATCGAACTTAATCTCTTTAGAAAAATCTTGAAAAGCACTTGCGATGTATTGTGCATTTTTAAGCGCTTGTGCACGATCACTCATGAATGGTGTATGAATAGCCTCTGTAAGCATCCCCAGTAAATGAATTGTTTGGTCGGTACTCACTGCTGTAATGTTAAACAGTGCATTTTGAATAACACCTTGAAAAATATCACCGGTCATGTGCTTGGTCGGTGGCATATATTTAAGTGGTGCCTCAGGAAAAATCTCGCGTGCCATTTGTGCTTGGGCTATTTCATATAAAAAACTGTTGGGCATGGCAGGATCAATTTCATAAGCATGACCCAATCCCATAAGACTTTTTTTCATGTGTGCATTCAGCGCAAATTGTTCGTTAATAAACTGGCTTGCAAGTACGGTGTGGGCTTCTAAAAACGCATCGGATGTCGTTAAATAATTGTCTTCACCTGTGTTAATCGTGATGCCTGAGTATGCACTAATAACACGAGAAAAATATTGATCAATAAACGTGCGTTGCATATTGATATCACGAAATATAATGCCATACAAAGCATCGTTAAGCATCATATCTAAACGTTCTAGTGCGCCCATAACCGCAATTTCACTCATGCATAGTCCAGAGGCGTAGTTCACTAGATAAATGGGTCTGTTTTGATCGTCACTGACTTGGTCAAGTGCTACTCTCATGGTAGCAAAGTTGGCTTGTGTGGCATAGGTGCCACCAAAACCTTCTACTGTATTGCCATACGGTACATAATCAAGTAATGATTGCCCTGTCGTTCTAATAACTGCAATAATATCTGCACCTTGTTTTGCGGCCGCAACGGCTTGTTTGACATCTTCATAAATATTTCCCGTTGCGACAATTACATACTTAAGGGGTGTCTTCGATGGTTTTAATTGCATCGTTTCACGGGTGGCTTTTTGCCTTTTTATGCGGTTCAGTTGTGGTGTTAAGTACTGGGTTAATAATGCGATATGTGGTGATTGTTCTAACTTGTCGTACTGACTTAAATCCAAACAATTTTGATCGATCATTTCAGCGATTTTTTGCGGTGCATGTTTGTGTTCAGCAAGTGCATATGACAAATAATGCGCCACACCTTTGGATAAATCAGCGTTGTCTTTGATATGATCAACGATGATGTTCGGATATGGGATATCAAGTGCGTTAACCCCGTCAATACCAAGCATGCGGCAAAGTGCACGTTCAACACTTATGGTGGTGTGTTGATCGATAAATGTTTGCACTGAATCCGCTATTTTTTTTGCGGTTAGCCGTGCGGCATTGATGGTCTGTTGATTTAAGTACAGTTTATTCATAAATGACACCGCCTTTATAAACATCGATGACCGGCAAATTAAACTGTTTTTTTGCCGTTGTCAAAAACAATGTTGAATCGTATGGAGTTCCATAAATACTGTATGGGTTGAGTGTGATTAAAATGAGTTTAACAGGTTTAATGACTGTGAATTGATGATTAAGTGTTTTCATGTATTGATGGTGTTTATGATCAATCAATAATTTTGTGGCATCATCAAGGATAAATTCAAGGTTTTGAATCCGGTGTTTAACGATGTTTTTTACCCATGTTTCAGTAAATGCACCACGAATATAACAGTGTTTTATTTGGGGAGTTTTACTTATCCATTCAGTCCAACGGTTGATGTTTTTAACATCGCTTACGTGCGTTTTTTTAGGTGCGATGGCAATCATGCTGTATGCAGGTTTGCGTGTAAACACGTGCGAGGCAGTAAACTGAAGTTGATTGATGATTGTTTCAGCATCGTTTAGGGTCTGATGCATGTGCATATGATGGCTTGCGCCCACAGCCAACACGATCCCATCAAATTGCTCGAGATATGCCAGCGTTTTGCGATTGAAGGCACCATCAACAATGATTTTAACACAATATTTCTTCAAAACTTTCAAGGTTTGTGTGAGTGCTTTTGATGTTGCAGGCCCGGCAAGTAAAACTTTCCCGTTTGATTGCACTTCAATGATAACGATTTGTCCCAAGGCAGTCATCCAAGGCAACAGTTCGAGTTGCTTGTACTCGATATCGGTTTTACTAAGCGTGTCTAATGCAGTGGCAATAATCATGCCTTTTCTTACCATCACTTGAGGTTTAGGCAAGGCCGTGATTTGATCATAATCCTCGCCATCAAGTCCGATACTTGTGAGTGCTACACGCTCAGATGTTGATGCGATGAAGGCATTCATTGTCGTTGTTTTGCCGGCGTTTTTACTCAAACCAATGATTGCAATAACAGGATGGTTTTGCCAAAGTTTATTCATTGGTATTCCGGCGATTTCTACGGTTTAATGAGGCGGGCTCTAAAGCAACTCTATGCCCTTCTAATAATCCACTAACGCCATCATTTTGAGGGTTTTTACAGCCCTCACATTGACAGTTTTGGGTGTAGTGTTTTGGCTCCGAATATGTTGTGATTACACCCTCATAATTTCTAAGAATTACTTTGCCCGGTGCTTGAGAAATGACATATTCTGGCATCACAGGTATTTTACCACCACCACCTGGTGCATCGACAACAAATGTGGGAACGGCAAAACCGGTGATATGGCCGCGTAACCCTTCGATTATCTCTATCCCTTTACTGACAGGTGTGCGAAAATGTTCAATGCCCATTGATAAATCACATTGGTAAATGTAATAGGGTCGAACACGGATGGCAATGAGTTTTGTAACCAAGTCTCGCATGACATGAACACAGTCATTGACGCCTCTTAATAAAACACTTTGATTCCCAATTGGGATACCTGCATCGGCGATTTTATCAATTGCGACTTTTGCCGATTTGGTAATTTCATTGGGATGATTAAAGTGTGTATTTAACCAAATTGGGTGGTATTTTTTGATCATGTTAACTAAGTCGTCAGTAATTCTTTGTGGCATCACAACAGGGGTTCTTGTGCCAATACGAATGACTTGTACGTGATCAATCTTGCGCAGTTTTATCAAAATCATTTCTAATGTATCATCACTGACTAACAATGCATCACCACCACTGAGTAAAACATCGGTGATTTCTTTATGTTCACTGATGTA
>SKFU01000051.1 GCA_007117835.1 Candidatus Izemoplasma sp.
AACCGATAAAGCAGGCTACACGTAGCCTGCTTTTACCATATTAAGACAGGGTGACTCTATGGACTATTTGATTGCTTTTATTATCTTTTTGTATGGTTCTATTCTAACGTCGTTTTATATCTTGGTGGGCATGCGTTTGCCGATGAAAAAGACGGTGTTAGGCCGTAGTGAATGTGATGCATGTGGTGCTGTTATCCCATGGTTTGGATTGGTGCCAATACTGGGGTATTTTCTTGTGCGTGGTCAATGTGCAACGTGTGAGACTAAGGTGTCGATTAAGTATCCGGCATATGAACTTGTCGGTGGATTATTATTTGCGCTTAGTTATTGGCTAATGCGTGATAATATGGTAGAATATGCTATAGTAAGTATCATGCTGTCACTGATGATTATTGTCACGGTGAGTGATTTAGAACACCGCATTGTTCCAGATCGTGTGTTGCTTATGTTTTTGCCAATACTGCTCGTGCTCAGAGTGCTGTTTCCCTTAACCAATTGGGTGGCAGTGGTACTCGGTGGTGTGCTTGGATTTGGTATTATGTATTTGCTGGCGATATACGGTCAAAAACGCTTTAAACAAGAAGCGTTGGGTGGCGGCGATATTAAGCTTTACTTACTGATAGGTTTATTCTTAGAAGTACAACTTGTGTTTTTAAGCTTATTTTTTGCGAGTATCTTTGGTCTTCTCATTGGTCAGTTTTTAAAGAAAAAAATGACGCATGTCCCATTTGTTCCGTTTATCTTTGTTGGTGTGATACTGGCTTATCTTTACGGACCAGCACTAATGCAGTGGTACCTTGGATTATTTTAAGAAAGGGTGATGCCGATGGCGCGTTCTACACTCAATGTGTTTTTTACTGACAATGAAGTTTCGTTTATTGAAAAACCTGATGGCTATAACATGAAAAAACTGAAATACAGTTCGGTTGAACTTGAACCAGGCATGATTGAAAACGGCGTGATTTATAAAGAAGAACGTCTTTTAAGAGTGCTTAAAGACACGTTTAAAATGTTTAAAATTAAATCAAAGCGTGTCAATTTAATTGTTCATGAGGAGTTATTTACTTTTCGCCGTATTGAAGTGCCGATTATTTATAAACCGAATGAAATTGGTGACTACATCAAACAAGAAATGCAAAAAATGATTATGACACCGTTTGAAGACATGAAAGTTGATTATGTTATTCATCGGAAAAACGAAGATCATTATGATGTCATTATGTTTTATGCACCATCAAGCGAATTAAAAACGTATATTCAGTTGTTTCACAACATGAATATGCAAGTCATCCGTTCTGATATTCCACCGCTCGCATTACACCGTTTATACTATTACCGTAAACACGAAGACAGCGAACTCGAGTTTGAAAAAGACATCATGTTTGTGACAGTTTTTAATGATACGTATTCGTTGTATGTGTTTGATGAAGAAATCCCACTGTTTTCACTTGTTAATAATATTGGGTCTAAAGCCATGAACGATGAACGCTATTTAGAGTTAATTGATACTGAAATTGGTAAAATTGCCAACTATTATAAATACAATATTTATTCGGGTGAACGCGATATTGAAAACGTCGTCATCTTTAATATGAGTTCTAAGTTCACTAACGAACGTATGCGTGAGTACTATATGGATGAAACCTCAACGCTTAAAACCCAAATATTTGATATGAAACAAGTGAGTACGATTGTCGATACATTAATCGATCGTGAATGTTATATTCCACTTGCGGCAAGTTTGATTCAAACAAAGGGGTTGTTTTAAATGGCAAACCGTAAATATATGGGAAAATCCCAAATCAATACCCATGAGTTTATTTACGTTGATTTACTGCCCGACGTAAAAAGACCAAGACAGTTTAATGCAAATATCTTATTCGTTGTTTTATTCGGTGTCGCATTGAGTTGGTTTATAGTGTATATGCCACTGAATGCGCGCCAAGAAGAACTGAACCGTGTGTCTGAAATCCGTCATGACTTACAACATCAACGTGCATTAATTGCAGAAGAGATTAGTGGATACCGCATTGATGAAGCCCGTTTTGATTTTTATAATCAGTTGCGTCTCATTGAAAGTTTAGAAGGCGATTTTCAGTTACAATATCAACCATTAAGAACAAGCATTGAACAACGAGACGGACAATTGATTTCGTTAAATTATGATCACTTTGCATCGACCTTTAGAATTCAAGTCAGCTTAGCAAACGTATTCATGTTTGAAAACTTAATGTTTGATTTACTAGAACTGGATTTTGTTGAGCGCGTAAGTTATGATAACCCGCAACCTGTATCTGGGTCAATCCGTCATCGCGCAACCTATACAATCGAGGTGAATCGCGATGCGCAGTAGAAGAGTAAATCAAGTGGCAATTGTCGCCTTACTACTTGTCGTGGTTGGGTTGGTTTTTACATTGAGAATTATCTTGTTGGGTGTTTTTGACAACAATATTGAAAATGAAGAAGCGACAATTCGTGCAACTCAAGTAAGCATTAATGAAGATGCTCGATTGGTCGATTTACATGGCCAACAAACCTTGCCAAGCATGGTTGAAATGCATCGCTATGTACCCAGTCAATTTGTCCGTGCTCAACTCGAAACATTTGTGCAATCACAACTTGAGATATCAGGAATATCAAACGTGAGTGACCGCAATCGACGTGTGTCGATTACAGAAAGTGTCGCTGGAAATATCGATGCCGAGTTAACCGGTGTCGATGTGTACCGAGTTCATATTAGCTATCGCGCGTATAACGAGCAAGAAATCTTTGATTTTATCGATCGCATGACAGCCCTTGAACAATTTTTCATTTTGCAGACAATCAGTTATAACATACCTACAGAAGACACCTCAAGCTTAGTATCAATCAGTTATCTAACTTTTTATAAACAACAAATAAGTGAATAAATAAAGTGTTGCTCAGTTGAGCAACACTTTATTTATTATGATTTTCAATCGCTTCAATTAATGCGTCATATAGGTGTTCTTGAGGTACTTTTTTAACAATTTTTCCCTGGATAAAAATAAGTCCTTCACGCATCCCACCGGCAATGCCGATATCGGCATCACGTGCTTCACCTGGCCCATTAACTGCACAACCCATGACCGCAACTGTGATTTGTGTTGGATGGTTTTCCAAATAGGCTTCAACTTTTTTTACAATGGGTGCCATGTCATAAGATAACCGTGCACAAGTCGGGCAGGCGATCAGTTTTGGACGTGCATAAAGTCCAAACTGAGAAAGCAGTGTTTTGCATGCTTTTAACTCTTCGGTTCGCGGGCCTGATAGCGATATGCGTAGTGTGTCGCCGATGCCATGGTATAACAGTGTCCCAAGGCCAGCGCTACTTGCAATGATGCCAGCGTAAGTTGGTCCAGCTTCGGTGATGCCAATATGTAGTGGGTATTTAAATGTTTCTGCGGCCAATAAATATGCCTCAATGGTTAATTTTACGTCACTCGCTTTTAACGAAATAATGATGTCTTCAAAACCTTCGTCTTCTAGGATTTGAACATGTCTTTTGGCACTTTCAACCATGGCCTTTGCGGTGCGGCCATAGGTTTTGAGTAAATCTTTTTCTAAACTGCCTAGATTGACGCCAATGCGTATGGGAACACCATGTTTTTTACACGCATTTACCACTTGCTTAACATGCTCTTTATGTCCGATATTTCCAGGGTTAATACGAATTTTATCGATGCCATTTTCAATCGCAAGCAGTGCCAGTTTATAATCAAAATGAATGTCTGCGACCAGCAATACTTGGGTTAATGATTTGATTGTTTTGATTGCCATTGCATCCTCTGTATCGAGTATGGCTAAGCGCACAAGTTGTGCACCGTGGGTTGCTAAAGTGTGAATCTCTTCTACGATTTTTTCAATCGCTTTTGTCGGGTGTGTGGTCATTGTTTGAATAATGACTTTGTCTTGTCCACCCACTTGTAAATCTTTAACCCAAACTTTTTTTGTCTCGGTTCTTTTTCTCATAGTATCACCCTACCCATATTATAGACTTAAACCAAATAAATTGCACGAATTTCTCTTGATTTTAAAACCGATTAATGATAATATAAATGAGAGTTTTCTTAAGGAGGAAAAATGATGAGAGTGCAATTTACATTAAGATGTACGGAATGTAATCATGAAAATTATATTCTGACTAAAAATAAAAAAACACATCCGACACGCATGGATGCTAAAAAATTCTGTAAAAACTGTAATAAACAAACGATTCATAGAGAAAAAAAATAAAAACTTCTTACTCAGAAGTTTTTTTAAATAGGGGTGTTGACATGACAAATGTGATTGGCATTGATATTGGTGGTACACAGGTTAAAATCGGTGTTTTTGATGCATCTGGCGGCTTACTTAAAAAGTGGTCAATTCCGACCAATAAAGCTGATTTCGGCGCTTATGTTTTAAAAGAAATCTATGAAAGTATTAATCAAAATGTGGATTTAAACACAGTGGTTGGTTATGGTTTCGGTGTGCCGGGTCCGGTCCAAGGACAGGTTGTCTTAGCGTGTGTAAACATCGGATGGAAAATGATTGATGTTAAACAAGCATTTTCTAAGTTTGTTGGCGATGTGTTGATTACCGTTGATAACGACGCGAATCTGGCGGCGCTTGGTGAAACCCGTTTTGGCGCTGGAAACAATGCGGCCAATTCAGTCATGTTTACACTTGGGACTGGTGTTGGTGGCGGTGTTGTCATCGAAGGTAAATTACTTAAAGGTGCACACGGTGTTGCCGGTGAAATTGGTCACATGAAAATTGTTGAAGATGGGATGCTTTGTAATTGCCAAAACACAGGATGTTTAGAAACGCTTGCAAGTGCGACAGGTATCAAAGCATTAACATTGCAGGCTTTACGCAGTAAACACTACCAAACAGCGCTTAGTGATCAAACGACAATCTCTGCAAAAGAAGTGTTTGAACTGGCCGAAAAAAATGATCCACTTTGTGCTTATGTGATTGACGAAGTGGCGTATGCACTTGCTAAAGCGGCGCAAATATTGTCTGTGATTGTTGATCCTGAAGTCTTTATTTTTGGTGGTGGCATCAGTAATGCAGGGATGTTCTTATTAGATAAAATTACGGCATATTATCAAGGCATGGCGTTTTCTGCGACTTCGCAAGCGCAGTTTAAACTGGCGAAACTCGGCAATGATGCTGGGATATACGGCGCATTTCAAGCGGTAATCAATCATGGTTAAAGCAATCATCAATGATTTTGCAGAAAACTGTTATATCGTCTATAATGACCGTCATGCTTATATTATTGATCCGGGATCTAATACTGAATCTGTGGAACGGTTTATTGAAAGTGAAGCGTTAACTGTGCTTGGTATTTTACTTACCCATGGGCATTATGATCATATTAGCGGTGTCAATCGCATGGTTGAAACTTATGGTGTCGACGTCTTTGTGCACGCCTTCGATCGTGATTTTTTATTTGACCCCAATCTCAATTTAAGCAGTCAAATGGATCAAATCTTTAGAATTGAATCCAAACACCATGTTAAAACCATTGTTCATGGGGCAACGTTTTCTTTAGGTACAGAAGTGATTCAAGCATACCATACACCCGGTCACAGCCGTGGTGGGCTAAGTTTTCATTACCAAAACATGGTTTTTAGTGGTGATGCACTGTTTAAAGAAACCATTGGCCGTACCGATTTGCCGACAGGCAATCACGACCAACTGATTGAAACAATTATTCAGATGGTTGACATGTTTGATGATAACACAGTGGTATATCCCGGCCATGGTCCAGTGACCACGATTGCGCATGAAAAAACACACAACCCATTTATTCTTGACAAAAACTAATTAGAAAGTAGAATTGTTATGACAACAACATTAAAATTAATCACCATTATTATATTAGGAGGACTACTCATGGCATGTCAATATCCACAAGAACCTGTAGCATATGATTCATATTTAAGTCAAGACAACCCTTTAGTTACAATTGAAGTTAAAGATTTAGGGACCATTCAAATTGAACTGTTTTATGATGTTGCACCAAACACAGTACGAAACTTTATTCATCATGTTGAGTCTGGATACTATGAGAACGTGATTTTTCATCGTGTAATCAAAGACTTTATGATTCAAGGCGGTTGGGGTGAATCCGTATCATGCAACATTGCGGGTGAATTCAGCTCAAATGGCGTTAACAATCCGCTTAATCACACCCGTGGTGTCATCTCGATGGCACGCACGATGGTACCCAATTCAGCCACCACGCAATTTTTTATTATGCACACTGACTACCCATCACTTGATGGACAATATGCTGCTTTCGGTGGTGTCGTTAAAGGATTCGACGTGCTAGATAAAATAGCGACGACCACAACCGGCGCACAAGACCGACCTGTAAATGATATCGTCATTACCCGTATTACTGTAGATACTAAAGGTGTTACATACGACGCACCAACCTGTAATTAACTAAAAATATCGGTGTTTGTTTATGCAAACACCGTTCTTTTTTTATTCTTTTAGCACTCATTACTTGACAGTGCTATTTATATTGTATATAATACGTTTAGCATAATCATTAATTGAGTGCTAATGAGGTGATACAATGTTAAGTGAACGTCAAAAAAATGTATTAAAACTCATTGTCGAAGAATTTGTTAAAACTGCAGAACCCGTGGGTTCTCGAACCTTATCTAAGTTGCTCGATTTTTCGCCAGCCACGATTCGTAATGAAATGGCGGACTTAGAAGAATATGGTTATTTAGAAAAAACGCATTCTTCAAGTGGTCGGATACCTTCAGAAAAAGGGTATCATTACTACGTTGAGACTTTGATGCAAGAAGATGGCACAACCATTGATTTGACACTCATTGATGATTTGTTTAGCAATGAAGACTTAATGATTGATGATGTCATTGAACAAGCAATGAATTTACTGAGTCAAATAACCAATTATACGACCATTGCACTTGGTCCAAGTGCAAGAAACTCACGTGTTAAGCGGATTGAATTAATTCCACTGTATGACAACATTAGTGTGTTGCTTGTGATTACGAACTTAGGGCATGTAGAAAGCAGAAATATTACATTACCAAAAGGGACGAACTTAGATGAACTGACGCGCATCATTCAAATATTTAACGAAGTGTTGTTTGATGTGTCAATCTCACAAGTCAGTGAAAAGTTACACTATGACATTAATCACGCGCAAATTAAAGAACTGTTGCAATATAACAAGAAAATACTAGAAGCGTTTTTGGATGCGTTTACCCGTTTTGCGCAAAGTAAATTTTATTTATCGGGCCAATCAAACATGCTTTATCAACCTGAATTCAGTGATTTAGAGCGTGTTCGTGAACTGATGAACTTCTTTGAAAAAAACGATATGCTTAAACTGATTGATCATTCTGACAATAAAGGGTTAACGGTTCGCATTGGTCAAGAAAACCAAATTAGTGCGATGAAAGATTGCTCAGTAATTATGGTACCATACAAAGTCAATCAAGCATCACAAGGGACCATTGCGGTGGTTGGACCCACACGCATGGAGTATCAAAAAGTCATTCCGTTACTAAAGTATTTGGCAGCACATTTGACTAAACTGAACACAGACTAAGGAGGCGTATTATGGCAGAAGAAAATCCAGAGAAAAAAGAAAAAGCACCCAAACCAAAAAAAGCAAAACAAGAAAAAGACTCAGTAATACCTGAAGAAGAAGTTACTGTTGCTTCAGATGAAGTGCAATCACAAGCTGTGGATGCACTCAGTGAAACAGAAACCTTAAAAAGAGAAGTTGAAAGTTTAAAAGATCAGCTCCTTAGAAATCAAGCAGAACTGATTAATTTTAAACGCCGTAACAACGAAGAACGCATTAAAGACAGAATATATGCAAACTTTGAGTTCATTAAAACATTGTTGCCGGCACTTGATACCTTTGAAACAGCACTTGAAAAAGAACATAAAAACAAAACATTAAAACCATTGTTAAAAGGGTTTGAAATGATTTATCGTGATATTTTCAATGTGTTAAAAGACTCAGGTTTAACACCGATTGAATCAGTGAATCAACCATTTGACCCCAATAAACACCAAGCAGTGATGCAAGAAGCTAAGGACGGGGTTGCACCAAACATTGTCATCGAAGAGTTTCAAAAAGGATACATGTATAAAGAACGTTTACTTAGACCAAGCATGGTCAAAGTGAGCGCTTAAAAAAAGAAGGAGTGAAATACAATGGCAAAAATGATCGGTATTGATTTAGGAACAACCAATTCATGTGTCGCAGTCATGGAAGGCGGCGAAGCAAAAGTTATTGCAAATCCAGAAGGTGGCAGAACTACACCAAGTGTGGTTGCCTTTAAAAATGATGAAATTCAAGTAGGGGAAGTTGCCAAGCGTCAAATGGTTACTAATCCGAACACAGTAAGTAGTATCAAACGAAAAATGGGTACCACAGAGAAAGTCTCAATGAACAATAAAAGTTATTCACCACAAGAAATTAGTGCCATGATTTTACAAAACCTAAAAGCCACCGCAGAAGCATATTTGGGTGAAAAAGTGACCGATGCAGTAATCACTGTACCAGCTTATTTTAATGACGCAGAGCGTCAAGCAACCAAAGATGCGGGTAAAATTGCTGGACTCAACGTCCAACGCATTATCAATGAACCAACTGCCGCAGCACTGGCTTATGGTATCGATAAAAAAGATAAAGATCAAACCATTCTTGTGTACGACTTAGGTGGCGGCACATTTGATGTATCAATATTAGAACTATCTGAAGGAACGTTTGAGGTTGTATCAACCTCAGGAAATAACCGTTTGGGTGGCGATGATTTTGATGAGCGTATTATCGACTATTTGGTCAAAGAATTTAAACGTGAGACTGGTGTTGACTTAAAATCAGATAGAATGGCAATGCAACGTGTTAAAGATGCCGCAGAAAAAGCAAAACGCGATTTATCAGGCGTGACATCAACATCGATTTCATTACCATACATTACCGCGGGACCAGAAGGTCCTGTGCATATGGACATGAACTTTACCCGCGCAAAATTCAATGAGTTAACCGAAGATTTAGTAGAAAAAACCATGGGACCTGTCCGTCAATCGTTAAAAGATGCAAAAATGACAAAAAACGACTTACATCAAGTCTTATTAGTCGGCGGTTCAACCCGTATTCCAGCCGTTCAAGAAGCGATTAAAAAAGAACTTGGTAAAGAACCAAACAAAGGCGTAAACCCTGATGAAGTTGTGGCTATGGGTGCCGCAATTCAAGCCGGTGTACTCCAAGGTGATGTTAAAGATGTCTTGTTACTGGATGTCACACCATTATCACTGGGTATTGAAACCTTGGGTGGTGTGTTCACTAAGTTGATTGAACGCAATACCACCATACCAACCAATAAATCCCAAGTATTCTCAACCGCCGCAGACAATCAACCAGCCGTTGATATTCATGTATTACAAGGTGAACGTCCAATGGCTAACCAAAACAAAACATTGGGCAAATTCCAGTTAACTGACATTCCACCAGCACCACGTGGCATGCCACAAATTGAAGTATCATTTGATTTGGATGCCAACGGTATCGTTAATGTGAGTGCAAAAGATTTAGGCACTGGAAAAAGCCAAAAAATCACGATTAAAAACAATGAAGGACTTACCGAAGAAGAGATTAATCGTCTGATTAAAGAAGCTGAAGAAAATGCCGAAAAAGACAAACAACTTAAAGAGCAAGCTGACTTAAAAAATGAAGCCGATCAAATGATATTCGCAACGACTAAAGCAATTAAAGATCTCGGCGACGACATTACAGATGACGAGAAAAAAGACGCAGAAAACAAAATTGAAGCATTGCAAAAAGCATTGGATGCCAATGACTATGATGCCATTAAAACCGAAAAAGATGCGTTAGAACAACTTGCGCAAGGGTTTGCGAGCAAAGCCTATGAAAAAGCACAAAAAGCCCAACAAACTGCGAGTGAACCAAACATGGATGGTCAAGACACATCGACGGATTCAAACGATGACGACGTCATCGACGCAGACTACGAAGAAGTCAACGAATAATTAAGGCTTATGAAGCAGTAACCTGCTTCATAGGCTTTAAAATGAGGTGAGAACATGAGTAAAAGAGACTACTATGAAGTCTTAAGCGTCGATAAAAACGCATCACCAGATGAAATCAAAAAAGCGTATCGCAAACTGGCAAGAGCATACCATCCCGATGTTAATAAAGCTGCCGATGCCGAAGCAAAGTTTAAAGAAGTTCAAGAAGCGTATGACGTTTTGAGTGATGGTCAGAAAAAAGCACAGTATGATCGCTTTGGACACCAAGCCTCACAGGCTGGTTTTGGCGGTGGTGCTGGATTTGAAGGGTTTGACTTCAACGACATATTTTCTTCCTTTTTTGGCGGCAATCAACAACGTGCTCAAACACGTGCGAATCAGCCACGAAAAGGTCAAGATATCCATAAGCGTATGCGCGTATCATTTAAAGATGCAGTCCTCGGTGGCAAGAAAAATATCCGAACTTCAATTTATGAAGAATGTCACAGTTGTCACGGCAGTGGTGCATACTCAAAAGATGATGTTCAAACCTGTACACAGTGTCGTGGTAGCGGAACTGTCACAGTAGAACAACAAACCTTATTTGGTCGAACACGCACACAAACCTCGTGTTCAAAATGCCAAGGCACTGGGAAAACTGTTGGCCGTAAATGTGATACATGTCACGGTGATGGCGTCATAAGTAAAGAAAAAACGATCAGTGTCAATATTCCTGAAGGCATCGACACCAACAATCAATTGCGCATGGCTGGTTTTGGCCATAAAGGTGTTAATGGTGGTCCAGCTGGCGATTTATACATTGTTTTTGAGGTTGAAGATGACCCGAAATATGAACGCCATGGCGATGACTTAATCATGGATATGCCAGTCACAATCACGCAAGCCACACTCGGTGATGAGATTGTTATTCCAACACCTTATGGCAACGTCAAACTCAAAATTCCAGCCGGTACTCAATCACAAAAAACATTCCGCTTACGTGGTAAGGGTATGCCAAATTTACGCAGCAAGCGCAAAGGCGATTTGCATGTTGTGGTGCGTGTTGTTACCCCAACAAAATTAACGAAAGAACAAGAAAAGCTATTTCGTAAACTTGCGGACACAAACTTACAAAAAAACGATGATACTGTATGGGATAAATTTAAACAAGTATTCAAATCATAAAAAAGGGCTCATGCCCTTTTTTATGATATAATAATGACGTTATTAAAGGCGGTGATTTCTTTGAAAGTTGCGTTTCATACACTCGGATGTAAAGTCAATAGCTACGAAACCGAAGCGGTTAAAACGATGTTTGAAAACGCCGGTTTTAATGTGACGTCAGGTGATTTTTTTAGTGACGTCACAATTATTAATACGTGTACCGTTACCAATCAAAGTGCCGCCAAAAGCCGTAAAATCATTCGCCAAGCGATTAAAAGAAACCCTGATGCTGTTATCGCTGTCATGGGTTGTTATGCACAGATTGAGCCCAACCAAGTGCAAGCCATTGATGGGGTTGATATTGTCATTGGGACTACCCAAAGACAACACCTTTTGACTTATGTGCAAAAGGTAATCAACGATCGCAAACCCATGTTGCATGTTCACGATGTGACCAAATACAAATACTTTGATTTACTCAGTGTCACGCACTTTAAAGAACACACCCGTGCGTATTTAAAAATCCAAGATGGCTGCGATCAGTTTTGTGCGTATTGCATTATTCCTTATGCCCGTGGACCCATGCGCTCAAGACCCAAACAAAATGTTTTAGAAGAAGCGTTCAACTTAATTCAAAATGGCTATCAAGAAATCATTTTGACAGGTATTCATACCGGGGGTTATGGCAGGGATTTAAGCGATTATACATTCACTGATTTATGTCGTGACATCAGTCAATTAAACGGACTAAAACGCTTGCGAATTTCATCGATTGAAATCAATCAAATCACCCCCGAACTATTGTCTTTGATGACTACAAGTGATGTTATTGTACCGCATTTACACATTCCCATACAAAGTGGCTCTAACGCCGTTTTAAAACGCATGAAAAGAGACTATACGGTTTCCGAGTTTGAGTCAAAGATAAAAGACATTCGATATCACATGCCAACGATTTCACTCACCACCGATATCATGGTTGGGTTTCCCGGTGAAACAGAGTCTGAGTTTGAAGAAACGATTCAAACATTACACCGTATCCACTTTTTTGAAATGCACATATTTCCTTATTCGAAACGTCAAGGTACCCTCGCAGCCACAGCGAAAGAACAGGTTTTAAAACCAATAAAAACGCTGCGTGTTCATCAATTAATGACACTGAATAGACAATTTGCACTAGCGTATATCGAATCGTTGAAAAACTGTGAGCAAACAGTTTTATTTGAACACTGTGATGGTACGAGTTGCCAAGGGTATACTCAAAACTATGTCCAAGTTAAAGTTACCACTGACCAAAATTTAGAAAATACAATGCATACCGTGCGTATCGATACTGTCGACTATCCACAATCCCAAGCAACGATCATAAAAAATTAAAACACCAGACAAGCTGGTGTTTTATTTCAATCCGTAAGTGATGGTAACTTCATCGGTTAAATTAACCATGAAGTCTTTATTTTGCAATAACTGATCGGGCAAATGATGTAAGAAAAACAACGCACGATCAATACACGGATAGTCTTTCATTAAACGTTTTGTTGTTTTAACTAAATGTTTGTGTTTAAAAGTTCGGATTGTTTTGTCGCCGTCTTTAAGTGTATAAGCCAACGTAACTTTTGGCCTTTTAAACCTTTTTACCTTTAAATACTGTGCACAATGGTACAGTTCAGTGTGTTTATAAGCCAAATAGACATCGACTTTATTTTTACTTCTTTTTTTCAAATACTTAAAGTTATACTCATGCTTTTTGCGACGAAACTTCAGTTTTTCAGCCAGTTCCTCACCATGCATTTTTTTAGCCCGCTTTTTCTTATACACCCGCATTTGCTTACTCAAACGGGTTCGGATAATCAACCGATCGACAGCGAAAACAAGGCCGTATATTAGTATAAAAAGCACTGAAAAAACAATTAAAGGATACGATTCAACTAACGCAGTGACCCATGTCACGAATATCACCCTTTCAATAGTATCACTTATAGTGTAGCACATTGACACAAGAAAGCCATCGAAGAAATAAATGTTTTACGAAAAAACTTTACATTGAGCCATTTATTTGTTATTATGTTATCGGTAAATTTAAGAGTGGAAGGGGGGAAACCTCATGGCAAAAACAGTTGTTAGAAACAATGAATCTTTAGAAGAAGCGTTAAAGCGATTTAAACGCGATGTTTCACGTTCAGGTACCCTTGCAGAAGCTCGTAAAAGAGAATACTATGTTAAACCGAGTGTCTCTAAAAAAATTAAACAACGACAAAATAAAGCAAAAAAATAAAGCATAACGGTGAATAAAATTCACCGTTTCTTTTTACATTAATGTTACTTCACAATGGTTTGTGATATAATACAAAGGGTAGAATGATGAGTTAAAGGAGACGAAATGCTTGGAATTAACTAAACTTAAAATCAGCTTTCAAAATATTCATACATTTAGTGCGGTGATCGGTGTTCAAGATCGCCATTTAGAAGTACTTAATGGACTTTTTGAAACCACAATCTTTACCAAAGGCGAAGCGGTTTTTGTGCAAACTGAAGACCTTGAAACGATTGCGCAAATTGAATCAACCCTCGATGTATTAATGCGTTTGGTCGATGCGTCTATCCACATCAATGAACGCGATGTGATTTATGTTGCTAAAATGATTCAAGAACGCTCAAAAGAAACAGTGCTTGATCATTATTTGGCGCGTAGCGAAATTACCAAAACAGTATCGGGAAAACCAATCTTTGCCAAAACAATAAACCAAAAACAATACATTGATTTAATTGAACGAAATGACTTGGTATTTGCGATTGGTCCTGCAGGGACAGGAAAAACCTATGTGGCTGTCGTTCACGCAGTGAGCCAATTAAAAAAAGGTCGTATCAAAAAAATAATTTTATCAAGACCGGCGGTTGAAGCTGGTGAAAATCTTGGGTTTTTACCGGGGGACTTAAAAGAAAAAATCGATCCGTATTTACGCCCACTATATGATGCGCTGTATGAGGTTTTAGGGCGCAAACAAGTCGACGAATTGATCGAGAAAAACATCATTGAAATTGCACCCCTTGCCTACATGCGTGGTCGTACATTAGAAGATGCCTATGTGATTTTAGATGAGGCACAAAATACCACACAAGGGCAAATGAAGTTGTTTTTAACACGGATGGGATTTCATTCTAAAATGATAGTGACGGGTGATTTAACCCAAATTGATTTACCGAAAAACGCGGTGAGTGGTTTGATTCATGCGACAAAACTATTAGAACACGTGCCTGGGATTGGCGTTATACGATTTGAGCGCGTTGATGTTATCCGTCATCCACTAATTCAAAAAATACTGGAGCGTTATGATCATGAATATCATTAATCAAGTGACTTCAGAAAACCATCGACCATTTATTAAGAAAGTTCTTAAACAGTGTTATAAGTCGATGAAAATATCACGGAAAAAAGTGATTAACATCATTTTAGTAGATAATGAAACAATCAAACAACTTAACACAAATTACCGAAATAAACCACAAGTCACCGATGTACTCACGTTTCCAAGTGACACAGAAAGTGAACTCGGTGATGTGTTTATCGCACTGCACATGGCGTTACAGCAAGCAAAAACATATGGTCATTCATTTAAAAGAGAATTGGCATTTCTAACAGTTCATGGGTTTTTACACGCGCTGGGATATGACCATGATACCCAAGCCAATGAAATAGAAATGTTTGCGCGTCAAGAACACATATTGAATGGACTAAAAATATTTAGATAAGGATGATATTATGGATCACGTATTAATAAAAGCCGCACAAGACGCATTAAAAAATGCGTATGTTAAGTACTCTAACTTTAAAGTTGGCGCAGCCATTCGTCTTAAAGATGGCTCAATCATCCAAGGCGTTAATATTGAAAATGCATCGTATGGGTTAACTAACTGTGCTGAACGTACCGCCTTATATACAGCCTATGCCGCAGGATACACCAAAGAAGACATTACTGAAATGGTAATCACAACTGAGCAAGATCACCTCATCAGTCCTTGTGGCGCATGTCGACAGGTTATGTCAGAACTGATGCTTAAAGACGTTCAAGTGCACATGGTGTATGGCGAAAACATCAAGACAGTTTTAAACAAAGAATTACTGCCTTGGGCTTTTTCTGAGGATGATTTGTAATGTTTAAATCTGGATTTGTGACCATTATTGGAAAGCCCAATGTCGGTAAAAGCACATTTTTAAACAAAGTCCTAGGTCAAAAAATAACCATTATCTCAGACAAACCACAAACAACCCGCAATACCATTCGCGGTATTTATACCGATGACGATGCACAAATTGTGTTTTTAGACACGCCAGGTATCCATCACAGTAAACACAAACTCGGCAATTCCATGACCGAATCCGCACTTCGTACTCTCAATAGTGTCGATTTAATTTTATACATGATCAGTGGATTAGAAAAAATAAATGATGTTGATCGTGCCATCATCACCCGCTGCGAAAAGTTGTCGACACCTGTGTTTTTAGTGGTGAATAAAATCGACTTAATTAAAGACATCAATCGCTTAGAACAAAACATTCAATCGTACAAAGAGGCGATGAATTTTACTGGTGTATTTGCCATCAGCGCCTTAGAAGGTATTCATACTGCACCCCTTTTAGAAGACATTAAAAACCAGTTAGAAGAAGGCCCAAAATACTATCCAAACGATGAAGTCACAGATCACCCAGAACGGTTTTTAATCAGTGAGCGGATTCGTGAAAAAGTTCTTGAATTAACCCAACAAGAAGTTCCGCATAGTGTGATGGTGACCATCGATGATATGCATCAAGATGAACAGTATGTTCATGTGTTAAACATTCATGCGACCATCATAGTTGAACGCGATTCACAAAAAGGTATTATTATCGGTAAACATGGGCATTTAATCAAACAAATTGGGACGCGTGCTCGTAAAGACATACTGGATTTACTGGGCACCAAGATATTTTTGGATTTACATGTTAAAGTGATTAAAGATTGGCGAAATAAAGAACATTACTTAAGAAATTTCGGGTATCAGGAAACATAAAATGGCAACCTTTGAAGGCATCATTATTCGGACAATAGATTACCAAGACAACTCAAAAATACTCTATCTTTATACACCCAAGGGCATGCTTAACATGATTGCCCGTGGCGTTAAAAAAATGCAAAGTCCGATGCGCCATCTTTCGCAAACTGGCACAATCATTGACGGTGATATGTCTGAAGGCAAGTTTCCGACCTTAAGACATGCCACACTCGTCAATCATTACCCAGTCATTAAGCAAGATTGGATTAAAAAAACGGTGATGGACGTTGTGTTTGGTTTAATCTATACCAACGTTACCTCAATCGATAATCATCAAAAATTATGGCCTTTTATTCTCAAGTTTTTCACCGAGTTAACGCAAACCAAACACCCGCTTGAATTGATGATGGTGTTTGAACTGAAACTCTTAAACTTACTTGGTATTGGCATTAACTTAAAAGCCTGTGAGCATTGCGGTGAAACCAACGACTTAGTGTTTGATGTTTCGCAAAGCTCACTGTATTGTCAAGCCCATGCACCATCGAATAAAGACCAATACTCCCACGCAATTTATCATCCATTACAATACTATTATTACTGTGATATCACAGAATTTAAAGCTTTTGCATCACCACCTGCAACACTCAATACCCAAATGAAAATAGTGGATGCATTGTATCAAATGCATTTATCGTATAAAAGTCACATCAAATCACTATTAAAAAATTAATAACGCATGGAGGTCACGATGAAAATTACGATGGAACAACTCACGCATTACGCCAAAAACTATGGTTTTGTCTTTCAAGGCAGCGAACTGTATGGCGGCTTAGCCAATACATGGGACTATGGGCCACTAGGCGTCACGCTAAAAAACAACATTAAAGCACTGTGGTGGAAACGATTTGTCCAAGAAAGTCCAGTCAATGTTGGACTAGACAGCGCGATTTTGATGAATCCTAAAACATGGGAAGCCTCAGGCCATTTATCAGGGTTTAACGACCCGCTTATTGATTGTAAAGCGTGTAAAGCACGTCACCGTGTTGACCATTTAATTGACGCGTTTGACCGCACAATCTCTGCGGATGGGCTGAGTATCGAGCGTCTACAAGAAATTATTGATGGAAGCACAATCAAATGTCCAGCATGTGGCGTTCGAGATTTCACACCAATCAGACAGTTTAACTTAATGTTTAAAACATCTCAAGGTGCACTCGATGATCACAGTCATGATATTTATTTAAGACCTGAAACTGCCCAAGGTATTTTCCTAAATTTTAAAAATGTTTTAAGAACATCACGCAAAAAAATACCGTTTGGTATTGCCCAAATCGGTAAAAGTTTTCGTAATGAAATAACACCAGGTAATTTCATTTTTAGAACACGCGAATTTGAGCAATGTGAACTTGAGTTTTTTTGTGAACCAGGCACTGAAATGGACTGGTTTAATTATTGGAAAAAGGCATCAATGCAATTTTTATTGGACTTAAACATTCCGCAAGACCATCTGAATTTTTCTGATCATGCACCTGAAAAGCTCAGCCATTACTCCAATGCAACCAGTGATATCGAATACCAATTTGCATGGGGATTTGATGAACTTTGGGGTATTGCAAGTCGCACCGATTATGACTTAAAACAACATCAAGCACATAGTGGTGAATCACTTGAATACATGGACCCGATGACCAATCAAAAATATTTACCCTATGTTATCGAGCCTTCACTCGGTGTTGAGCGTTTATTTTTAGCATTGTTAACCGAAGCTTATGAAGAAGAAACGTTGGATAATGGTGACATACGCACCGTTTTAAAGATACATCCGGCTTTAGCACCGTACAAAGTCGCGATATTGCCACTCATAAAAAAACGCCATGCAGCGCAGGCACAAACGCTGTTTGAAACACTTTCTAAACACGTGACCTGCAGTTATGATGACACAGGCAATATCGGCAGACGCTATCGCCGTTGCGATGCCATCGGCACACCGTTTGCCATTACGATTGATGATGATTCTTTAAACAAAGGAACCTATACTTTACGCATGCGTGATACGATGGCGCAAATTACATTAAGCGAACCACAACTGATTGAGTATATTCAAAAACATACAGCCTTTTAAGCGGTGAGATTATGGAACGTAAAACAGACAGTTTTGTCGATCAAGTCTTAAAAAAGACCAACATTATTGAGCTGATTAACGAAGTCACAACCCTGGAAAAGCGGGGCAATAGCCATTTTGGCTTATGCCCTTTTCATGATGAAAAAACAGCGTCCTTTTCAGTCAGTGAAGACAAGCAACTGTATCACTGTTTTTCGTGTAAAGCCAGTGGTAACGCCTTAACGTTTATTAAAGAAACTCAAGGATTATCGAGTGAGGCTGCGATCAAACAACTCGCAGAGCGGGTAAACATGAAATACACCCCAACACAATCCAAGCAATCGCACCATAAGTATTATGAGATCAATACCGAAGCACTCAATTTTTACAAGGTTGTCTTGCATCATACCAAAGAAGGCAATGACGCCTTAGATTATCTCCTAAAACGCAATCTCTCTAAACAGACCATAGAAACGTTTGATATCGGTTTCGCACCAGCGAAAGCCGATGCCTTATATCAAGCATTACGCCAAAAAGAAATCTTGCATACAGACTTAGTTGATTTGGCATTGATTAAAGATGAGACACCACCTTATGATTTTTTTCGTAACCGCATCATGTTTTCAATCCATAATCACGACGGAGAAGTCATCGGCTTTAGTGGTCGCATACATCACGCCAGCGACCAAGCCAAATACATAAACAGTCAAGGCACAGTCATATTTGAAAAAAATAAAGTACTGTACAATCTGCATCGCGCAAAAAAACCAATTAAAGAAAAAGATCGTGTGATTATATTTGAAGGTTTCATGGATGTTATTGCTGCACATCAAGCAGGACTTAAAGAAAGCATTGCATTGATGGGGACCGCACTCACCGCACACCACATCCAAATCTTAAAAAAACATACCAACAATGTGATTTTGGCTTTTGACAGTGATGATGCCGGTTTACAGGCAACAATCAAGTTTCTTGAGGTGTTAAAAACAGCCAGTTTTGATGTTCAAATCGTGACCTTAGAAACCGGTTTAGACCCCGACGATTACATTCGCAAGTATGGTGAGAAACAGTTCATTACCCAAATAGAGAATGCAACAAGCCAAGAAGATTTTCTTTACGCACACTACAAGAAAGATACTAATTTCAAAAAAATAATGGATGTCGAACAACTTAAAAAACGTGTGTTCGACATGATTAAATCTTTATCCTACAATATCCAAATGCACTATATTCAACAACTTGCCAATGACGCATCCATGCGCGTTGATATTTTAGAAGAAGACTTTAGACAAAGTGTTAAACCTGAAAAGCCAACGTATCAAAAAATTGCTAAGGTGGACATCACCGATAAGTTTAGACGTGCGGAGCGCGGGTTTATGCACTATTTTCTAAAATCCGAACACTATGCAAGACGGTTTAGAAGTGAATTTGAGGATGTGACGTATATTGATAAACACGCCAGAGACATTCAATTTGAAATCTTTGAGTTTTATGATTTAAACCGCCATAGTTGTATTGTACCCGAGCTATTTTTTAAACACTTATCACCAACATTACAACATTATTATGAAACGCATATTCACTACCTTGACTACCCATTCCAAGAAAAAGAGTTTGACGATTTTATGCAAGTGATGCGTGAATACAATCGCCGCAATAAAATCAACGCACTCAAAAGACAAATGCAACAAGCACCAAGTAATGAAGAAAAAATACGCATTAAAGAAAGCATTGACAAAATTATTAAGGAGGCCAACCATGGAAAAAGAAAAAATTATTCAAGAACTCATTGATACCAGTAAAATCAAAGGCTATTTATCGATTCGAGAAATTAAACGTTATGTCGATGTGAATGCCGATATTTTTGATGAAATTATCGCAGAACTCGAAAAAGCCAATGTTGATGTGGTGAGTGAAGAAGATTTGGTTGCTTATAAAGTACCTAAACTATCACTCGACGATGACGATGACGACGATGATGTCGATACTGACATCGAAGATGCCGTGATTCTCGAACTTGATTTTGCTAAAGACATTGAAGAAGAATTATTGCATGATAAAAGCTTTGAAAACGCGCTTCCGATTAAAGTCGATGATCCTGTACGCATGTACTTAAAAGAAATCGGTCGGGTTGAACTCGTCGATCCAGATTATGAGCTTGAACTGGCCCAAGATATTTACTATGCCCAGCTGGCGAAAGAACAATTCTACGCCATGCAAGCTGCCGGTGAGACGATCACGCCTGAATATAAATTAGAAGTTGAACAACTCATGTATAAAGGTGAACTGGCAAAAAACAAACTGGTTGAAGCCAATCTTAGATTGGTTGTATCGATTGCCAAACGCTATGTGAATCGTGGCATGCAATTTCTTGATTTGATTCAAGAAGGCAACATGGGACTCATTAAAGCTGTCGGCAAATTTGATCATACCAAAGGATTTAAATTTTCAACCTATGCCACATGGTGGATCCGTCAAGCAATCACACGTGCGATTGCCGATCAAGCACGCACGATTAGAATTCCTGTGCATATGGTAGAAACGATTAATAAACTGGTCCGTACACAACGCCAATTAATTCAAGAACTGCGTCGCGAACCTCAACCTGAGGAAGTCGCAGAACGCATGGGTATTAGTGTTGAAAAAGTGCAAATCATTCAAAAAGTTGCCCAAGAACCAATCTCACTTGAAAACCCAGTTGGCGAAGAAGAAGACTCAACTCTGGGTGATTTCATCCCCGATCAAGACACCTTAACCCCAATGGAGTTCACCTCAAAAGAAATGTTAAAACGTGAACTCGATGAAGTCTTAGAAACACTCACAGACCGTGAAGAAAAAGTATTGCGCATGCGCTTTGGCCTTTTAGATGGCCGTACGAGAACTTTAGAAGAAGTTGGCCGTGAATTTGGTGTAACAAGAGAACGCATAAGACAAATTGAAGCCAAAGCTTTAAGAAAATTGCGTCATCCTTCTAGAAGTAAAAAACTTAAAGATTTTATGAGTGGTCGTTAATGTTGACAAAACGACTGATGCACTGTTTAGAATACATTAAAGGTTTTGACACGGTGATGGATGTCGGCACTGATCATGCGTATTTACCGATTGCGGCCATTAAACAAGGCTATGTCAATCATGCATTGGCCATCGATAACAAAGAAGGACCACTTTTATTTGCCAAACAAAATATTGAATCAATGCAAATGACTCCGTTTATCACGCCGATAAAAACCGAAGGCATTGATGCCCTCACCGACGCAGTCAACGTGATTGTTATTGCAGGTATGGGTGGCAAAACAATCTTTGATATCTTGCATCAAAAAGATTATCGAAATGTTGAACGCTTTGTTTTACAACCCAATAATCAACCACAAAATGTCCGACAGTTAACGCAAAAAAACGATTTAAAAATACTGGATGAAATCATTATAGAAGACCAAGGGATTCCTTACATTATTATTGTCTTAGAGCGTGGAAAGCAAAACTTGACAGATAAAGAAATTGCCCTAGGGCCATTGCTATTGAAATCTAAACCCAGTCTTTATTACCAAGTATTAAAAGAAGAACACCGATTTTTATCACACTTGATTAAGCAGATTCCTGAACCAGCCGCAGTACCCATCCGTAACAAGATTACGTTATTAGAGGAGGTATTTGATGAATGGCATCATGATTAAACGCTTATTTGATTCGCATTTTCCACTTGACCTTGCGTATGATTGGGATAATGTTGGGCTACAAATTGGCACGTTAAACAAGGAAGTAAATGGCATTTTAATCACCCTTGATGTGACCAAAGAAGTGGTTGAAGAAGCACTTAAAAACAACTGCAATTTTATTATCGCCCACCATCCATTGTTGTTTAAACCGCTAAAAAATATTCTCACCGATGCGTATAAAGGTCAATTAATCGAGCAAATCATTAAACATGACATCACCGTATACGTTGCACACACTAATTATGATCTTGGTCATCAAGGGATGAACAAAGTACTTGCCAACCAACTCGGACTTGTCAATCAAACAATTTTAGAATATGAGACCGAAACACATGGCATTGGCCGTATTGGGGATATTGAACCGATGACGTTAGACAACGCAATAAAGATGATTAAAACAAGACTTAACATCCCTTATGCACGCTTAATCACAAGCAAACCAAAAAAAACGATTAAACGCATCGCCATCAGTGGCGGCAGTGGGGCAAGTCATATGTTTCAAGCAAAACTTAAACACGCAGACTTATATTTAACCGGCGATGTCAGTTACCATCAAGCCCATGATATGATTCAAATGGGACTGCAAGGTCTTGATATTGGTCATTACGCTGAAAAAGTATTCAGTGCTGCACTGAATGAGTTATTGTTGCAAGAAGGTTTTGAGTGCCCTATACATCAAAGTCAGATTAATTTAGACCCATTCATACTGGTTTAAAAAACCCTTATGCTGTACGTCAATTATCCAATTGCACGTACAGTTTTATTAAATAATTCATAAATCAAAACATTTGTAATATTAACCGTTTTAACATATAATAAAAATAACTTGAAAGGCGGTGAAGCGATGAATCAAAAAGGATTCACAATTTTTGAAGTTTTCGTTGTCATAATTATTATGGGAATCATCAGTGCAATCAGTATTCCATCGATGATGACTTTACAATCTAACACGCGCAAAGATGCTGTTTTATCCATGGCCATTAGTGTTGAAAAAGCCGCAAGAAATCATTGTCGTCAAGACAACTACGCCAATTGTCCAGTTGGGACAGTACTCACACATGAAACACTCAGTGGTTTAATTATTAACTTTGATCCATCATATACCGCTTCAGTGACAGTAGGACCTGGGATTAATAACATGTTCGTCCACCTTTATAAAGAAGGTGCATACTCGTTTCCATACAGTGAAACAGGTAATATGATGCATTCAACGGTTCATGGTGTCAGTTTTATTGGCGCGACCGCATCAACATCACACCGTGACCGTGTCAATATACCGAGTGGTAGTGAAATTGATGCACCACCATGGGAACCCAACACATTCCAAACTGGGGATTACTTTACCTATGATGGCAAGC
>SKFU01000019.1 GCA_007117835.1 Candidatus Izemoplasma sp.
AGTATATTGCCTATGTCAAACTCATTAATCTTAGCCAAAAAGCATGGGAAGAAGCAAAAGCACAAAGTGATTTTACCCTGTTTAAACCGTATTTAGAAAAAATCATCGCAGCGCAAAAGCAAATGATTGTTTATAGAGATACTGGTAAAGCACCATACGATGTTTTACTCGATGATTTTGAAGAAGGCATGAACATGGCATTATACGATGCGTTCTTTGAGACAATTAAAAATGAATTGGTGCCTTTTGTTAAGCAGGTTTTAAAAAAGAAACCATTACGCAATGATGCATTTATACACACCCATTTTCCCAAAGCAAAACAAAAAGAATTTGTCGAATATTTAATGGGTGTTTTCAACTATGATTTTGATCGCGGGGGTTTAAAAGAAAGTGTCCATCCATTTACTTGGAATACGCATAGTAAAGATGTGCGCTTTACCGTGCGCTATTTAGAAAATTTTGTCTTTAGTTCTATTTTTGCAGCAATTCATGAGTTGGGTCATGCGCTTTATGAAATGCAAATTGATGAAGTGTTTGACATGACGAACCTAAACAGTGGTACCTCAATGGGAATGCATGAATCACAGTCACGTTTTTATGAAAATATTGTGGGGCGAAGTTATGCGTTTTGGCAAGTCCACTATCCAAAATTACAACGCATATTTAAAGAACAACTCGACAATGTAAGTCTCGATGATTTCTATCAAGGCATAAACAAAGTTGAAGAGAGTATGATTCGAGTCGAAGCCGATGAACTGACTTACCCGCTTCATATTTTGATCCGTTATGAACTAGAACGTGAAATCTTTGAAGGAAATGTTGATCTCGATCAATTGCCTGAGTTATGGCATGAAAAGATGAAAAAATATCTTAATGTTACCCCGGCAAACAATGCTGAAGGTGTTTTGCAAGATGTTCATTGGTCAGGTGGGGCTTTCGGGTATTTTCCAACATACGCACTTGGCAGTGCTTATGCTGCACAAATATATTACACGATGATTCACGAGATTGATTTTGAAAAAATGATTCTAGAGGGTAATATTGAGGCAATCAATAATTGGCTAAAAGATAAAATCCATTGTTTTGGATCGTCGAAAAAACCGTTAGAAATACTTGAATCAGTGACCAAAGAACCGTTTAACCCAAAATATTATTTAAGGTATCTTAAAGAAAAATATACACAACTTTACTTAGTATAAAGGAGGCATTTGATTGGTTGATACCTATTACAAACACAGCGAACTATTGTTGAAACAATTACCCAAAGGGGTGTTCATTACAGTTCAAGCGAAAGCGCGCTTAAACACCATGACCATTGCCTGGGCACATATTGGTATTTTATGGGGCAAACCGGTCATGATTGCTTATGTAAGATATTCTAGATTTACCTATGATTTATTGATTGATGCTGATGATTTTACAATCAATGTCCCAATCTCTAATCCGTTAAAAGACGCGTTACGCATTGCAGGTTCTGAATCAGGTCGGGATGTCGACAAGTTTAAAAAAGCAAAACTGAAATTAAAACCAAGTCAAAGCATTAAAAGTCCTGGAATTGAAGCCTGTGATCTTAACTATGAATGCGCGATAATTTATCGACAAACACTAGAACCGGCGATGATTCCAGAACACATTAAAGCGCGATATTATCCAAATCACGACACGCATATTGTGTTTTATGGTGAAATCGTAAATATGACAATGAAGGGAGAACCACATGAATCAAATCATTAATGGTAAAACACTCGCAAAATCAATTCGAGAAGAAGTAAAAAAACGTGTTGACGTATTAAAAGAACAAATTGGCAAAGTACCGCATTTGGTGGTAATATTGGTGGGCGAAGACCCAGCAAGTCAATCATATGTCAAAGCAAAAGAACGTGCATGTCTTACCGCAGGTATGAAAAGCACATTATTACAAAAAGATGATACAATGACAGAAGAGGATTTATTAAACTTAATTAAACAATTGAATGATGACGTGGATGTTCATGGTATTTTAGTTCAGTTGCCATTACCAAACCATATGGATGCGAACCTTGTCATCAATACTATCCGCAAAGATAAAGACGTTGATGGATTTCATCCATTGAATATTGCGGCTTTACACATCGGTGAGCCTGGGATTTTACCAGCGACACCAAAAGGTATTATGACGATGTTACACAGCACTGGAATTCCTTTAAAAGGCAAAAACGCGTTGGTTATTGGTCGCAGTAATATTGTTGGTAAACCGGTTGCAGCGTTACTGTTGAAAGAACATGCGACAGTTACAATTGCCCATTCAAGAACGGTTGATTTAAAATCACTATGCTTACAAGCAGACATTGTTGTAGCCGCAGTTGGCCGTGCACATATGGTCACTGCAGACATGATTAAACCAGGTGCTGTAGTTATTGATGTTGGTGTTAACCGTGTGAATGGGAAATTGGTTGGTGATGTCGATTTTGACGCCGCAAAAGACGTAGCGTCATACATTACACCAGTGCCAGGTGGTGTCGGCCCAATGACCATTGCATCATTGCTTCAAAACACAGTAGAATGTTTTTTAAGTTTAGAAAAAAAATAAAAAGTTGGTGAATGGATGATAGAACGTTATCAGCGTAAAGTGATGGCTGAGTGTTTTAAAGATGCACGCAAATTCGACCATTTTTTAGCGGTAGAAATAGCAGCACTTAAAGCCTTTGCAACGGCTGGAATAATACCGAAAGAAGCCGTTAAAGCGATTGAAGATAATGCCTCTTTTGATGTGCAAAGAATCCAAGAAATTGAAGCAGAAACACATCACGATGTGATTGCATTTACACGTTCTGTCAGTGAGTCACTGGGCCCAGAAAAACGTTGGTTTCACTACGGGTTAACAAGTACCGATGTGGTCGATACAGCGTGGGGATTAACCATTCAAAAAGCAAACCGAATTATCGAACAAGATTTGCTTGACTTTATTGAGATACTTAAACAAATAGCACTTAAGCATGAACAGACCTTATGTGTGGGAAGAACGCATGGCATCCATGCAGAGATGACGACTTTCGGGCTTAAATTTGCACTGTACTATGATCGTTTTCAAACACATTTAAAACGCTTTCGTCATGTTAGAAAACACATCGAAGTGGGTAAACTTAGTGGTGCTGTTGGTAATTTTGTGATAACCACGCCTAAAATTCAAGATGATGCATGTCAATTTTTAGGACTCGGCAGTGCCACCATTTCAACCCAGGTTTTACCCAGAGATATTCATGCTGAGTACATGAGTGTGATTGCCTTGATTGCCAGTGGTATTGAGCAAATCGCTGTTGAAATTAGACATTTGATGCGGACCGAAGTGGCTGAGGTTAAAGAGGCTTTTAAATTAAATCAAAAAGGGTCTTCTGCGATGCCACATAAGCAAAATCCGATTGCCAGTGAAAACATGACAGGCTGTGCACGACTGATTCGGGGATATATGCACACAAGTTTTGAAAATATTGCCTTATGGCATGAACGAGATATTAGTCATTCTTCGGTTGAACGTGTCATTTTTCCAGATGCGTTAATGGTATTAGATTACATGCTTAACCGCTACAAAGAAGTCCTTAGTAATTTGGTGGTCGATACCCAGCAGATGCTTAATAATAGCGCCTTAACATACGATATCATATATTCACAAAAAGTGTTACACCGATTGATTGATGCGGGCATGACTCGAGAAGCAGCGTATGATTTAATCCAACCATTGTCTAATCAGGCATACACTCAAAAAATACCATTCAAAACTGTTTTATTAAAAACAGAAACCGTTTTGAAAACAATCAGTGCAGATGCGATTGAAGACTGTTTTTCAGACCGAGAATCACTCAAAAACGTTGGAGAAATTTACCGTCGGGTGGGCTTGAAATGATGCGTTTTGTGCATGGTATCATGTCAATATTATGGGCAATTTTCTTGATTATGTTGTTTGCGAATATATTGACATCACGCCCCTATATTCAGTTATCAAAAGGGTTGTATGATACCCATGAAGCGATTGATTATGATCATGGTTATGTCGCTAGACAGTTGATTGATTACTTAAACTATCGTCATGATGACTTATATTTTGGTGCCGATGTTAACGATGATACAGTATTAATGCGCGATATCGAAATCCGTCATATGGTTGACGTCAAACACTTGTATACAAGTTTGCGGGTTGTTGCACTGGCTGCATTGATTATTGTCATGGGCTTTTCTATTTGGCTTTACCAAAAAGACATCAACTCTTTTTATCAAATGGTCAAAAACAGTTATCAAATACCGCTTGCGTTTGCCGTCTTTATTGGGGTGTGGTTCTTGATTGATTTTAACCGAATATTCACGCTATTTCACGAACTGTTCTTTGATAACGATGACTGGTTACTGCGTAGTGATGACGTATTAATACTATTGTTACCTCAAATGTTTTGGTTTGTAAGTGGTGCTTTGATATTGTTAGGCTTAGTAATATCGATTGGATTAACTTTGCTATTCAACCATACTAAAATAAAACCGAAAGTCTCTGATTGAGACTTTTTTCTTAAATGTTGATTTTACTATTTTTTTAAAGGCTTCTTTTTGATACAATTAATATGGTTGGTATCATATAAGGTCAGTAATACGGTCTGATTGTCTCTACCCCAACACCGTAAACGTTGGGACTATGGTATTCACATGAATCAATAACAAGTTTTCTGCAATTTGTGGTTATGATACTAACCGACAAAAAAAAGGAGGCTTCATTCATGGAAAAAGTAACAGAGTTTTTTAAGATTCGCCAGCGTGGCAGTACAATTAAGACAGAATTACTTGCCGGTTTAACAACATTTTTAGCGATGGCGTATATCTTACCAGTCAACTCAGGTATGCTGAGTGCAACTGGGATGCCGATTGCAGGTGTATTTTTTGCAACTGTCATGGCATCAATGATTGCTGCAATGATTATGGGATTCATCGCGAATTATCCCGTAGCATTAGCACCTGGCATGGGAATTAATGCATTTTTCACCTACACTGTTGTATTTGGGTATGGGTTGAGTTGGCAAGCAGCACTTGCTGCCGTGTTAATTTCAGGTGTATTGTTCCTAGTCATCTCGATTTCAGGATTGCGTAAAATGGTCATTGACGCAATTCCACAGGGACTTAAATTTGCCGTTGGTGCAGGTATTGGGTTTTTCATTACATTTATTGGACTTAAGAATGCCGGAATCATTGTATCAGATCCAGTCACATTTGTGACCTTAGGCAACTTAGGACATCCAGCAGTTTTACTGGGTATTTTCGGGTTGATTTTAGTTGTTGTTCTTTTCACAATGGGCAATCGTTTTGCACTTATTATCGCCATTGCAGCAACCGCAATCCTTGGTGTTGTTTTAGGTTTATTGGGTGTTTCAAACATGCCAGCATTTGATGCAAGTGCAACCGAAGGGTTACTTGCTGGTGTTTCTGAAACATTCTTAGCCGCGTTTGCTGGCATGGGAGAACTGTTTTCAAAACCAGAAGCCATTTTCATTATTTTTACTTTCTTGTTTGTTGATTTCTTTGATACGGCAGGCACACTGATTGCCGTTGGTAACCGTGCAGGTTTAATCAACGAAGACGGCGAATTGGTTAATGGAAATAAAGCGTTATTGGCAGATTCAGTTGGGACAATTGCTGGGGCACTACTCGGGACTAGTACGGTGACTAGCTATATTGAGTCAAGTACCGGGATTGAACAAGGTGGCCGCACAGGGTTGACTGCGGTTACTGTGGGTATTTTATTTTTCTTATCGCTTCTCATTTATCCAGTGCTTAGTATATTTACAGGGATATTTGACCCAGCGACAGGCACGGTTTATTCACCAGTTACCGCGATGGCTTTAATTATGGTTGGGGCACTCATGGTTGCTCAATTGAAAGAAATTGATTGGGATGATAAAGCAATCTTAATTCCATCATTCTTAACCATCGTATTTATGATTTTCACCTTCTCAATTGCGGAAGGTATTGCCATTGGATTCATCTTCTATCCAATTGTGATGATGTCACAAGGCCGCGCTAAAGAAGTTAATAAAATTATGTATATTTTAATGATTTTCTTTGTTGTGTTCTTTGTTTTAAATGTATTGATTTAAAGTTTAAGGGTGCTTCGGCACCCTTTTTTTTAGCTAAAATGAAAACGCTTGATTTCTTGGTTTACATCACACCATAAATCCGATAAAATAAGATTGTGTGAATTGGAGGAATTATATGCATTTATTATTCGATGAAATAAAAGTTCAAAGAACTTTAAGACGCATTACCCATGAAATATTAGAAAGGCATCAAGGGGGTAAAAACTTGGTGTTGCTTGGGATTGAAAAAAGTGGGGTGCTGTTAGCGCAGATGATTAAAGATAACATGCTTGAGTTTGAGTCATTAGATGTGCCTTTATATACCGTGAACATAACAAGATATCGCGATGATATTCAAGAAGAAGGCCCACCTTTTGAAATCGACTTAACCTCACAATCAGTGATTCTTATTGATGATGTGCTTTATACAGGAAGAACTGTGAGGGCAGCGATGGATGCGATTATGGACGCAGGCAGACCTGATCAAGTTGAACTTGCTGTGTTGATTGACCGAGGGCATCGTGAGTTGCCAATACGTGCAGATTATGTGGGAAAAAATGTACCAACAAATAAAAAAGAAAAAGTCATTGTCGACATGAAAGACACGAAAACTGTTTACCTAATAAAATGATTAACAGGAGGTTATGATATGCATTTAAAAAACAATGATTACGAGTTATTTCAATTGATTGAAGCGGAAAAAAACAGACAAGAAACACATTTAGAGCTGATTGCTAGTGAAAACTTTGTGTCCCCTTCAGTCTTAGAGGTTGATGGTAGTATATTGACCAACAAGTATGCAGAAGGTTATCCAAACAAACGCTATTATGGTGGGTGTGAATTTGTAGATCAAATTGAGGATTTAGCACGCACGCGCTTAAAACAATTATTCAATGTTAAATATGTCAATGTTCAAGCACACTCAGGTTCGACAGCGAATATGGCTGCGTACCGAAGTGTGTTAGAACCTAACGACGTTGTCTTAGGCATGAGTTTAGATCATGGCGGCCATTTAACGCACGGTCATCCGTTAAATTTTAGTGGTGTTGATTATCGTTTTGAAAGTTACGGTGTAGACAAAGACACAGAAATGATTGATTATGACGTATTAAGACAAATCGCAAAGCGAGTTAAACCAAGACTTATTGTCGCAGGTGCTAGCGCGTATCCAAGAGCGATTAATTTCAAGAAATTCCGTGAAATAGCCGATGAGGTCAATGCTTTATTGATGGTGGATATGGCACATATTGCAGGACTTGTTGCTGCAGGGATTCATGAAAATCCATGTGAGGTTGCTGATATTGTAACGTCAACCACCCATAAAACATTAAGAGGGCCACGTGGTGGTATTATCTTAACCAATAATTTTGAAATTTATAAAAAAGTGAATAAAATAGTCTTTCCTGGCATTCAAGGAGGACCATTAATGCATATTATTGGTGCGAAAGCTGTCGCCTTTAAAGAAGCCGCAAGTGACGCATTTAAAACATACCAAGAAAACGTTGTTGCCAATGCAAAAGCCCTAGCCGAACAGTTAAAACAACTGGGGTTTAATGTTGTGAGTGGGGGCACAGATAACCATTTGGTTTTAGTCGAGGTCAAAACCTTATCAGGACTGACTGGGTTAGAAGCTGAAAAACTGTTAGAAACAGTGAACATTACCTGCAATAAAAACACGGTGCCAAATGATCTTGAAAAACCATATATCACAAGCGGTATACGTTTAGGCACCCCCGCCTTAACCACAAGAGGATTTAGCACTGAAGACATGAAAACTGTCGCACAGTTAATTTATGACATACTGATGAATCCAAATAACGACTTCGTGGTTGACGAAGTTAAAAAGCGTGTCGGTATTTTGACGAGTCGTTATCCACTGTATAAAAAATAGGGAATTAATTATCCCTATTTTTTTCGCTTTCTTTAATTAACTTTTGAATATCATTGGCATCAAAATGATAAGTTTCCAAACAGAAATGACAGACTGTCTCAATCATATTGTCTTCTTCAAGTAAACGTTTGAGTTCTACTGGACCAAGACTAATAATACCACGTTCAAACTTTTCTTTATGGCAATCGCAACGGTAGTGTAAATCCATTGTTTCAAGCAATTGGTAATTGTCTTGAGTCAGTTTAGCCGCAATCATTTCTGGGGTATTTCCTTGGTCTAACAAAACCGATATGGGCGGTAAATCTTTTAAAATAGTCTCAATCGTTGTGACGGTTTCTTTTTGGTAACCAGGCATCATTTGAATAATAAAACCACCGGCATGTAAAATCGTGTGATCATCATTGACTTTAACACCCAAAGACACGGCTGATGGTATTTGCTCACTGGCGGTGAAATAATAGGCAAAATCTTCCGCAACTTCACCTGTTTGAATATCAACACTAGACGTGAAAATATTACGAACTTTCAAATCTTTAGTTACGTGAAGTTGACCTTGCCCTACGGCTTGTGCTACATTTAACTTGCCATCATTATACTGTAAAAAAACATGGGGGTTTCCGACGTAGCCACGGACTTCTCCTTTGGCATTGGTTGTTGCGACCATCCCTTCTAATGGGCCGTTGGTCGCATAACGAATCGTGAGTTCATGGTCATCATGATTTAAAGCCCCTTTATACATTGCGCCCATAATCACGCTTGCAGTCAAAAGACGACCAAGTGCCGCAGCACTGGTTGGCCATAAATCATGTACTTTTTGTGCATGCGCAATCATCTGTGTTGTTCTTGCGACATACACACGCACTGTGCCATCATAGGCATAAGCTTTTATTAAATAATCTTTCATCGATATCACCGCGAATATTATAGCATGTTTAAGTAAAATCACAAATGATTTGAAAAAACCTTGTGATTATGGAATAATAGTAGCGTTTAAAGGAGGTGTTTTCGTGTTTAAAATCGGCGATGTAGAGATTACTAATCCGGTGATTGTTGCCCCGCTAGCAGGGATATCAAATGAAGCATTTAGAACCATTGCGAGTGCGTTTAATCCGGGGTTAATCTATACAGAAATGATTAGTGATAAAGCACTCAAACACCGCAATGAAAGAACCCAAAAAATGGCAGAAATTGCACCGTGTAAAGCACCTGTTGCTTTACAGTTGTTTGGTGCTGACCATGAGGCACTTGCGTTTGCTGTAAACTATGTCAGTAACCAGACGAATGCCCAAATCATTGACTTTAACATGGGGTGTCCTGTACCTAAAGTAGTCAAAGGAAATGGTGGGTCAAGTTTAATGAAAACCCCTGAACTGGCGTATGAACTGATGAAAATACTGTGTGAAAACACCGATAAACCGGTGACAGTTAAAATCAGAACGGGCTGGGATAACCAACAGGTAAATGCGGTTGAAATTGCAAAGTTGGCAGAAAAAGCCGGGGTAAAGGCCATTGCAATTCATGGGAGAACACGAAATCAAATGTATCATGGTTCTGTGGATTTTGCCACCATTAAAGCAGTAAAAGATGCTGTCAGTATTCCAGTGTTTGGTAACGGAGATATAAAAACACCTGAGGATGCTAAAGCGATGCTCGATCAAACAGGTGTGGACGGGATTATGATTGGTCGTGGCCTATTGGGTAATCCATGGTTGATTAAACAAACGGTGGATTACTTAACGTTTGGCCATTACGATGCAACGATTTCCATAAAAGAGAAAATCGATATGGTATTACATCATGCACAGTTACTCACACAACTCAAGGGTGAGAAAATCGCGATGTTAGAAATGCGTTCACATGCGGCATGGTACATCAAAGGGTTAAAGGGTGCAACCCAAGTGAAAAGAAAGATTTCTGAAATTAAAACACTCTCTTCTTTAGAAACGCTGATGAAAGAATATAGACAGTATTTATCAGGGTAAAAAAAAACGCGAAATCGCGTTTTTTTATACTTCATATTGTTTCATCTGTGCTTTTAATCGTTTTGAAATACGTGCTTTAACATCAATACCATCATGGGTGAACTCTTGTGATATTACTTGCCCGTGCTCGATTAATTTATTTAATAAGTCACCACGGTCAACGGGGATTTTCAAGCACACTGTCACATCATCTTTAAACAATAGTTTAGGGATTAATTCCAAAAGTTCTGGGATATTGTGTTGTGTTTTTAATGAAATTTTAACGGCAGGTGAAAATCCGTGTGGTAAAGTTGCATCAGTCAAATCAATTTTATTGAACACATAAAGTGTCTCGATGTCATCGGCACCGAGTTCTTTTAACACCGATTGTGTTGTTGCGATTTGATCGAAATAAAACGGATGTGAAAAATCAATGACATGAAGTAATAAGTCCGCTTCTTGAATTTCTTCAAGGGTGGCCTTAAATGATTCAACTAAATCATGTGGTAAGTGTGATACAAAACCGATGGTATCTGTGATTGTAAATGAGTTATAGTCTTTCAGGTGTATTTGCCGTGTTGCGGTTTCTAAGGTCGCAAACAATTGGTCTTTGGTATGGACTAATTTATCGGTTTCATCCGCTTTTGCATGTGTAAGTAGCGTATTCATTAAAGTCGATTTTCCAGCATTTGTATAACCAACAATCGCAACATTTTTAAGATTACTTTTTTGACGCTGTAAACGATTCGTTTTTCGGACTTGGACGATGTGCGATAAGGTTTTATTGAGTTGTATAATGTCTTGTTCGATTTTACGGCGTGACATTTCAAGCTTTTTTTCACCCGGTCCACGGGAACCGATACCGCCTTGTTGCTTGTCAAAACTTGTCTTTAAGGCGGTTAGGCGTGGTAACAAATATTTGAGCTGAGCGACTTCAACTTGTAATTTCGCTTCTTTTGTTTTGGCGCGATTAGCAAATATTTCAAGAATCAACAACGTCCGATCAATGACAGGAATTTCAAATGCATTTTCTAAGTTTCTAATTTGAGTATTCGTGAGTTCATCATTAAAAATAACAAGGTCAATGTTATGTTCGAAAATCATATCTTTTAATTCTTCAACTTTGCCTGTACCGATTTTAAAGGGCGTTGAAGATAACTTGACATCTTGTATAATGTGATCGACTGCAACGATATTTAAGGTTTTGGCTAAGTTCTCAAGTTCTTGCATCAAGTAGCGCATCATTGTTTTAGATTGATGGCTAATACCAACGAGTAAAGCGTTTTTCATGCAACACCTCCTAACGTTATTATACCATGAAAACAGTGTGCCCACAAAATAAGAAAAAAACCAACAAATGTTGGTTTATAATCCGCATTTTAGTTGAGCGTTACAGTTTGTACATGTATGACATCCACCAAGATTTTCAACGGTGCCTTCTAAGCAGATAGGGCAAATATCGCCGGCTTCTACACCGATGTTGCGATCTTGTCGGTCACTACGTAAGCCTTTTGTTTTGGAATCTTTTTGTGGTTTTTGTTCTTCTGGGGTATCAATGCCGAGTTCATCCATGGCAACTTGTTGTGGTTTTAGTGGTTTTTCAGAGTCTTCTTTCGTGAGACTTAATACTTGAGAATCCCTTGAACCATCTACATAAACAGTACCACCTTTAGCGCCACCACGATAGAGACGACGATACACATTTTCGACTTCTTCAACAGAATAGCCTTTAGGAGCATTTACAGTTTTAGAAATCGAAGAATCGACCCAGTATTGAATGGCACATTGAACATCAACGTGTGCCTCTGGCGATAAATCCATTGCACTAATAAAGATATCCGGCAATGTGGTTTTTGTATACCCTGGATATTTATCTAAATACTGATCGACAATTGGTGCATTCACTTCAATGTACTTGCCGAGCCGACCGCTTCTAAAATAACTGAAGGCAAAATAAGGTTCAAGGCCGGTTGAGACGCCAACCATGGTACCGGTTGATCCAGTAGGCGCTATGGTCAAAAGATGAGAGTTTCGAATGCCATGCTTTAATACGCCTTCGCGAATATGTTCAGGCATTTTTTTCATGTATCCTGTCTCAATCATTTTTTCTCTATTGTTTTGTGTTTTAAGAAAAGGGAATGACCCTTTTTCTTTTGCCAGTTCAATGCTTGTTTCATAAGCGTTTAACGCAATGAACTCAAACAACTTATTGACAAGAGCTAAGCCGTCTTCTGCACCGTATTTCCGATTGGTCCAAATCAATAAATCATGCAATCCCATGACACCCAGACCGATACGTCTTTCACCCAACGCTTGTTCCTGATTGTCGACCAAAAAGTAGTGGGTTTTATCGATGACATTATCTTGCAAACGGACAGCGGTGATAATCGTTTGTTTTAATTTATCCCAGGCCACATCTTTGGTTTCATAATCCACCATATTTGCAAGATTAATGGCCGCTAAATTACACACTGAATACGGTGCTAAAGGCTGTTCACCACAAGGGTTAGTACACACGACTTTTTGGTCATAGCCTTTGGCATTGGTTTGCTCGTTGGCATTATCGATGAAGAAAATGCCGGGTTCTGCAGAGTAGGTCGCACAAATATTTATGAGATTCCACAATTCTTTGGCGCGGATTGTGTAATAAGTTTTGATTGGATAGCCCAACGCTTCCCATTCACGCACATCACCAACATCCATCCACAAATCATCATACGCTTGTTTTTGGGATTCATTGTATTGATCAATGTCTGGGAATCTTAAGGTGTAGTCTGTATCGTTTTCAACGGCATCCATAAACTCTTTTGTAATGGCCACTGAAATGTTTGCGCCGGATAAAAACTCAGCGTTATTTACACCATAATTACCACCTTTATTTAATCTTTCAAAGGCGGCATCCACAATGCGTTTTGAAAATAAATCGGTGTGTTTTTTTGATTGTTCTAAAATATATTCATTGATTTCAATTTCTTCATCAGATAGTGGGGTAAACTTAAGTTTATTTTTTGCGGCACGTTGAATCATAGGGTCTTTAATCGTATCCAATAAAAATTGCAGTATTTTAGGGTTTTGCATTTTCGAGATGATGAATTCAACGATGTCAGGATGCCAATCGGCAAGCATAATCATTTGTGCACCACGGCGAGAGCCACCTTGTTCGACAAGATGTGTCAGTTCCGACAAATCATGAAGCCAACTCACAGCACCACTTGACTTACCATTAACACCTTTTGCAAGGGCATTTTTAGGTCTTAAAGTTGACCCATTTGTGCCAACGCCACCCCCACGACTCATGATTTCCATGACTTGTTTTCGGTGGTCGCTAATGCCACCACGAGAATCATGGATAAATGGCATCACAAAACAATTAAAGTAGGTGACTTCTGTATTTGAACCAGCACCGAATAAAATACGGCCTGCAGGGACTAAATTCAAAGAAGAGACTTCATGATAAAACGCATCTTTGATGGCGTCTGTTTCATCCGCACCTAAATGTGCCGCAAGTCTTTTCGCGATTTGCTCAAAGTAAAGTTCAAGTGGTTTATCAATTTGACGAATACGACGCACGATACAGCCGTTTTCATCGGCATCTTCAGTGGTTAATAAATATTCTTTTTCAACTTCGATGGTTATTTCATCGTCATGAATGGCTTTAACATAACCGATGCCACGTGCAGGAAATTTCGGATCATCGCGCACCACAGTAATGACTAAATCGCCCACAGATAGGGTTTTAAGTGTTAGATCTTTTTGGGTATATCGATCAATCATTACTAAGCGAGAAACACCCTCAAACGATTTATACATCGTCGGTTCTACTGGGAAAAGGTGATTAAAATGTGTGGCAATATCTTGATTTAGTTTACGAATCATTGGTGCAGAATACTGTTTCATACAAAAACCCCCATCTTTTGGTTAAAGTCTATTATAATCAAAAATCTTTGTGATGTTAAGTCTTGACAAAAAGAGACTATCGTGAATACCCTATGGTTGTGCGATAAATGAAAATAAAAAAAATTGTCAATCACGTTTTTAAGAAAAAATGAGAACTTGAAACAAGGTGACCAACTTATATGGTATAATTTATCATGAAATCGATAGATTTCTTTCGATAATACTCTAACTTTTTCTAAGCAGGTGCACAGATGATACCATTAGACCTTTTTATGATTCATTTTTATATGTTGGCTATATTTGCAACATTGGTCAAAACAAAAATTGATATTAAACTCTATCGGACCTTAAAGCTTGCGGTGGTCTTACTTTTTGTCAGTTGGCTATATTTGCATTTCAAATCGCCACCCACAAAACATTGGGTCTATTTTCTATTGCAATTATTACCCATGGTTTTGGTGTTTATCGTGATGGTAAAAACAGAAGTGAACACGGGTATTCGTTTTTTAGGAATAAAGGCCGGTTTCTTAGTTGCCACACCACTTGACGCCTCGTTAAAGGCAGAGCTATTGCAAGCTATCACCCGTTTATCTGATGAAAAAATAGGCGCTTTAATTACGTTTGAACGCAGTGATCGTTTGGATGAGTTTATTGATGCTGCATTTCCGCTTGACGCATCAATCCAACAAGAACTTTTAGTTACCTTGTTTATGCCTAAAACACCACTACACGATGGTGCGGTTATTATTCGGGAGAGCCGTCTAGTGTGTGCAGGTGCTTACTATCCAACCAGCGATCAAGTCACGATTCCTAAATCATTGGGTTCACGTCACCGCGCTGCCATTGGTATCAGTGAAATCACGGATGCCTTAACAATCATTGTGAGTGAACAAACTGGACACATTAGCATCACGATTAACGGCTATTTAGACCAAGATATTAGTCACGATTCATTAATGCTTTACGTAGAAAAGTACTTATAGGAATGTTCCTTGTATGGGGGTGGTTTGATGCAAACGTATGATGTTGTCATTACAGGGTCTGATTTTACTGCATATGTTGCAGCTTTTTATCTTGCCAAAAAAGACCGCCGCATCGCCTTGATTCAAACACCCAACCCATCAACTTATGAGTATTTAAAAAAACCACTCATTGATGCCGATAAAATTCGATATCCATTTGATTATCCGTATCGAGAACTGGGGGGACTTGAACCCAATCAACTGACACAAAGCTATTTAGAAGCGATGGGGTTATCCGCGCTCACCTTGAATGTGATAAAACAAAAAGAGACAGAAATTATCCAAGCCAAAGATAAACGATATCAACGCCCAAACGATTGGGTAGGGTTCCGTATTTACTTGGTGCGTTTCTATCCTAAATATCGTGATCAAATCCACCGCTTTTTTGCCGATATGAATGATTATTATGAGGATTTCAAACACCAACGTTTCGAGCGATTTAAAGACAGACCTTACCGTTTATCAAAGATGATGGCTAGTTTCCGTAACAAGTCGCTTGAGACAGTGTTAAAAGAGTATTTTGAAGATGATATTTTACGCGAAGAGTTCCGTTTTTTTCAAGCAGTCGACGGGTATAAACTGCATGAAATTCATGCGACCGAATATTTTAAACGTTTTTTTAACTCGATGATTGAACAATCTTATTATTTGGTTCAAACCGATGCGTCATTATATAAAATGTTTGATATGCAACAGTTTGAAGATGTGGATGTCTACAAGTCAACGATTGAATCTATTGATAATAACGAACAAGGCATTCAAAGCATCACGCTATCTAGTGGTCAAAAGATTGCTGCTGAGTATTTTATTCTTGATCAACCCTATGGGGCACTAAAACAACAAGGTATTCCCTTAAATAACCGTTTTAAGCAATCGTTATACATAGCCTTAGAAGCACCTGCGGAGACGTATGGGTTTCATGCATTGAACGTCTTGTTAAGCGTTCCTAAATCAGCACTAAGCATACGTGTGATCAATTATGGGTACTTTCACCCTAAACAAAAACCAAGTTTAAGGATAGAAACAGTAAATCCTATGAGCGAAGACGCTGTAATTAATGAGATTATAACGTATTTTCCAGCGTTAAAAGGACACATTAAAAAAGTTAAGGCCAGCGATGTTGAACCACTCTACTCAAGTTTGATACAAACCGCTAAGATGAGTTTAGAACACACCGACAAAGCGGATCGTTTACAGCATCGATACAGTTTTGGCAACACGCTATATTCAGGCAGTAAAATAGGGCAAGAGTCGGGTTTGATTGGCCGCTTAATGTTGGGCGTTGAACTTGCTGATTTAATAGAAAAACGGTTAAAACAAAAAGAAAGTGATACCGTCATCGCGAAACAGAATATGTTGATTTCTAAACTACTGCATGGGTATAAAAAAATGGTGATTACCGATGATGTGATGGTTTCGTTTGACTTTGGGAAACGCAAAGTCCCTGTCAGGTTCAATCATCAAAACGCATATACTTATGATAAACCTGTCAAGATTCAATTAAATATCAAAGCATCTTACATGATACTAGAGCAATTAAGACAAGGCCAAATTACAATCGCAGATGCATTGACACAAAAGCAATTATCATTTACAGGCGATGTTAATTTGTTTAAAGCGATTACAGCAAGTTTACGTTTGGGTGAACGCGCTGTAACACCGCCGAAATACGTGTCTTATCCCAAACCGTACGGGTATTATATGTTGATTATAAACATGGCCCTTTTAACAGTATGGATGGGTGCAGTAATGCAAACACAAACATGGATAGTGACCGCCATATATGTGGGGATACTAATTATTAAAGTTTTCATCCAAACATTGCGTCTAAAACTGATAATGCCAAGTGATTTTATAGGGTTTGGTGTGGCACTTATTGTTTTTCTTACAAATTACTTTGATATTACTTTCCATGTAAGCAATGTTCCATGGATTTATGCAGGGGTTTTACTGTTGGGGTTGGTATTAAAAAAACCATGGCTGTATTATGAAATGTATCGCGATGAAAAACCGGCGGATGCATTTACGTTTTTATATGTTACAATGATGCAAGGTCTCACGTGGTTGTGGACCATTAGTTTTGTTTTGGTGGGTATCATTTTACGTTATGTTGAGATGCCTAACACCTGGTTATATATCTATGTTTTTGTTATCATGATGTACATTTCAGGCCGTTACAAGAAAAACTATATTCTTAACACGATTAAAGGAAGAATGTAATGTTAAACGATTTAAATCAGTTCATTCACGTTATGTTTATTATCTGGGCGTTGCTTATAATCAGTAAACGACTCCTAACTAAGAAAGGTGATTTCGAGGTTTTCTTATGGGTGCTTTTTGGCGCGTTGTATTTGGTTTTCGACGTGTTTTCATTGGCGACATTACCTTTTGGAGAACCCGTTGATTTTATTGTAATTGGGTTATTATATACAGTGTTTTTTTATGACATTAAAGCACTCTTTAAACGCAAAGATGAACAACAAAGATATCAAATGCTACAAAAAAATTATGATATGCTTGAAAAACAAGCAGAGCTTTTAAGGCAACGCTTTATTGCAACCATTGATTTATTGCCCACCGGTATTGTTTTTCGAACCGGGAAAGAGTCTATGTTTGGGACCGATAAGTACATTGAATTAATGGATATTGATAACAATGAATTTACATACGATGCATTTTATAATCGATTGCATACAGATGATCGCAACACCTATGAAACGACCATTAAAAAACTGTCTTCAAAACGCAACACCTATCAAACCAGCTACCGCTTTAAAATGGGGACGCGCTATGTTTGGATGAAAGAAATAGGGACTAAGATTACCGTTGATAAGCATCCTGTGGTAATCAGTATTGTGACAGGATTGGATGTAAAAATGTATCCGAAAACGGATATTGAAGTGTTAAATAATTTACCGAATGAAAAAGCCTTCGAAGAGCATATTCTTAGTTTGAACCGTTTACAAAAATCCTATACTTTGATATTCTTTGAACTGACGAATATCCCAAAAGTTAACGAGAAGTATGGCCGAGATATCGGCGATTTAATGATGGGAGAGTTTCTCAAGAAACTTAAACACAATTTTGTTAAGGATGCACACAGTGTTTATCGGTTAACGGGGATTCGATTTGCGCTTATACTCAAAGACCCACGTAAATACGAGGTCTTAGAACGCGCCTTAGTCCATGGTGGCGACTTGATGAATTTTGACATGCAATTTGGTGGTATCAAACACAGTATTTATCCAGCATTTGGGATTCACCATATTCAGGCGTTTAACGAACCGATTGATGCGATTATTGCCCGTGTCCATAAAGCGCTAAACATTGCCTTAGACAATCAGATGACAGAAAATTATTTCATTATCCGATGAAGGCACAAAAGAAAGCATTGAGAACAACTTGGTTAAAACAAAGAAAGCAAATGGCTGATTCAGATATCCACATGAAATCACAACACATTCAAAACCACATTATCGCATGGTTAAAAACACAGGACGTGCGTAACGTAGGACTCTATGTACCAATTCAAAACGAGGTTGACATAAGACCCCTATGCGAACACGTCCGTTGTCTTTATCCAAAAATTGATCAAACACTGCATTTTTTTGATGATACACAGGGTTTCAGCTTAGGGCCTATGGGAACAAAAGAACCCATAGGAACAACGCCCGTACCACCAGAGGCCATCGATGTGTTATTAATCCCTGGAATTGCGTTTGACCTTATGGGATATCGCTTAGGTTATGGCAAAGGGTACTTCGATAGATACTTAGAAAACTACCAAGGGGTGACCATTGGTATCACCATAGAAACATTTTTAGTTGAGTCATTGCCGCATGAAAAACACGATCAACCAGTGGCATTTGTAGTGACAGAAAACGGATTTTGGAGGAGTCGATGATATGACGTTTGGTATGATTATTTTAGCCGCAGGAACAGGCGCTCGAACACAACTTGACTACAATAAAGTAATGTACGAGTTTAAAGGCAAATGTTTAATTGATTACGTACTCATGTTTTTAAGTCAAGACACAGACATTAAATCTAAAATATTGGTCGTACATCCTAAAGAACTTGGGTACATGAAAAAACGCTTTGAAGATCAAATTGATCTTATTATTACTGGTGGCACAACCCGTCAAGAAAGCGTTTATGAAGGGCTTAAGATGATTAAAGAAGAGTATGTAATGATCCATGACGCAGCACGGGTACTTATCAATCAAGACGTCATCAAACGACTGAAAACAGGGTTAGAGTCACACGACTCAATAAGCCCTTATGTGCCCGTAGTCGACACGTTAAAACGTCGCCAACAAAACAACGCATTTGAAACGGTTGACCGCGAAGGGTTGGTTCACATTCAAACACCACAAGCATTTAAAACACAAACAATACTCCAAGCCCATCAAAAAGCACAAAACCATAATTATACCTGTGATGCAAGCTTACTTAAAGCCGTGTTAGATAAAGACACGTTACTCATTGAAGGAGACCGACGCCACATGAAATTCACGACTCAAGATGACTTACCACTGATGGAGTTGATTGTCAATGATACGTATTGGAAGTAGTATTGATGTACACGCTTTGAAAGCTGGGAAATCTCTTAGATTAGGTGGAATTGATATCCCTTCGCCAGTTGAAAGTGTTGGACATAGTGACGCAGATTGCTTGATTCATAGTATTGCTGAGGCATTATTAGGCAGTCTTGCATTGGGTGATTTAGGGACGTATTTCCCCGATAATCAACCAGAGTATAAAAACATTGATTCAATGATTTTATTGGATCAAGTTTACCAAATGGTTTTAGATAAAGGGTATGCATTAAACAACCTAGATGCCATGATTATACTGGAAAAACCTGTGCTAAAACCGTATATATTTAAAATGCGTGAACGCATTTGTAACGCATTAAATGTTACAATTGACTCGATTAGTATTAAAGCGACAACCAGTGAAAAAATTGGTGCGGTGGGTGAACAACGTGCAATCATATGTCATTCAGTGATTACCATTAAACCACGATCAACGGCACAGTTTTTATAGGAGAGAATAATGGAAAAAAAATGGGTAAGACCAACCGATAGACGTGTGCTTGCAGGTGTCTGTCAAGGCTTAAGTGATTATACAGAAGTAGATGTGGGTATCATCCGCTTGATAGCGGTGTTGATTTTTTTATTCAGCTCGGGAACGATATTTGTGGTCTATATTATTATGATATTTGTTTTGCCTTTAGACTCTAATGAACCGCCGATAATAATAAATGCAAAAACAAAAAAAGATGATTCAGATATTTACGCATATGATCCAGAGGATTACGATTTAGAAAAAGATTTTAAGTGAGGTGTAACAATGATTGAAACTGAACATGGTGTATTTGAATTAATTAAAGATTATCGCGAAGCATTCGAAGTGGGTAAATTTAATGCGCGTTATGTTGATCACTTTAATCAATATGAATTTATTGTTGGAGATTTATCTGCAGATATGTTAAGGCTAAAAGGTTTCCATAAGAAAGACGTTGAATCGATTCCAGATTATTTAATGGAGTCAGCAACCCCAAATGGCCCTTATTTTGTCATGAGACGCGTTATTAAACCAGTTAAGTAAATCATACGCAAAAGGACAAAAGCACGCTTAATTTGGCTTTCTAAAGATAAATAATTTAGCATTTAAGACCTCGATAAAAGGGAATTAATGTATAATGGAAATTGCAGAAAAGAGGTGTTAAAATGGATGCTAAAGAAACCGAAAAAAAAGTGATTGATATCATCGAAAAAATACGTCCATACATTAATCGTGATGGTGGGGATATTCGTTTTGTCAAATTTGAAGAAGGTATTGTTTACGTACAAATGCTTGGTGCATGTGTCGGTTGTGCGATGATAGATTCAACACTGACTGACGGTGTTGAAGCCATTTTATTAGAAGAAGTTCCGGGTATTATTGGTGTTGAACAAATATAACTATAACGGAGGAAATGATGGATAAAAGTACCGTTAATCATGACCGTTTTAATGACATGACAAAACGCGATGTTGTCGTCAAAAGACTCAATGAACGTGGTGTAAAACTGTCAGACATAGCAGCATTAACACTAGAACTTCAATTGCCCTACGTGAAAGAATTAACACAGGAAATTTGTATAGAGCATGTTGAACGGGTAGTGATGAAAAGAGAAGTTCAAAATGCCATACTCACTGGATTAGAGCTGGATATTTTGGCTGAAAAAAAACTGATTAGTGAACCGTTGCTTTCAATGTTATTAAACGATTATGGCCTGTATGGCATTGACGAAGTTTTAGCATTAGCGATTGTCAACGTGTATGGTTCTATTGGATTAACCAATTTTGGGTATGTGGATAAACTTAAACCCGGCATTATTAAGAAACTTGATGAAGCAGGGAAAAACAAGGGCACTTGCCATACGTTTTTAGATGATATCGTCGGAGCAATTGCCGCGGCGGCCGCAAGCAGTATCGCCCATCGCTATGTTTAATTGACATACCATGGAAAGCTTTTAATCAAAACATTTGAGTTACTTTTTAAAGTAAAAACAAGTGATTGATTAAAAGCTTTTTTAAAAGCCTTGTGTCTCTTGAAAGAATTTAGTGGATATCTAAGCGCACGCTTAGACAATATGTGATATAATATCCCTAACAAACCTATGAGGTGTTTAATCATGAAAACTGGTGATATTATTAAAGGTAAAATCACTGCAATTAAACCTTACGGGGCGTTTGTAAAAATTGATGAAGAGGTCTCAGGGCTTATACACATTTCAGAGTTTAGTCACCGTTATGTTCGCGATATTGAAGATTATGTCAGTGTGGGTGACACATTGGATTTGCGTGTGATTGATATTGATGATTCTGGCAAAGTATCGCTTAGTTTTAAAGCACTTCATCACAAGAAGAAACGTTATCGTATCCGTTTAAAAACAGGCTTTGAACCTTTAAGGAAACGTTTGAGTACTTGGATTTCTAAGCACAATCAAAACAGTGAATAAATTTCACTGTTTTTTATGGTATAATTACGATAGCAAATAGGAGGGATTTCAATGTTAAAAGTTGATTTAAAATATGCATTTAACACGGGTGACGTAGACGTATTATCTGAGTGGTTAGAACCACTGAAAAAGGCCCATCAATCACTCATTAACAAATCGGGTAAAGGTGCGGAATTTTTAGGGTGGTATGACTTACCTAAACGGATTCAATCAGAGGTTAAGTCAATCAACCAAGTTGCCGAAACAATTATCCAAAAAGCCGATGTTTTTTTGGTCATTGGCATTGGTGGTTCTTACTTAGGTGCTAAAGCGGTTATTGAAGCGTTAAAACCTTACTTTAATCACCAAGAAAAAGAAATTATATTTGTGGGGCACCATATTTCAGCGGCTTATATACAAGAGTTAAAAACGTATTTAATGGATAAGAAATTTGCCATAAATGTTATTAGTAAGTCGGGTACAACAACTGAACCAGCCATTGCTTTTCGTGTATTTAAAGCATTACTAGAAACGCAAATCGGCAAAGATGAAGCCAAACAATTGATTGTTGCTACCACCGATGAAAAAAGAGGTGCACTCAAACAATTGGCTGATCAAGAAGGCTATCAAACATTTGTTATTCCAGATGATGTCGGTGGGCGATACAGCGTTTTTACCGCAGTCGGATTGTTACCTATTGCTTTGGCAGGTATTGACATCGAAGCATTTTTAAGTGGTGCAGAAAAGGCGTTTGTGATGTATCAAAATCAGTCGTTAAGCAATCCAGTTTACCAATATGTTGCAATGCGAAACATACACTATGCTCAAGGTAAAAAAATTGAGATGTTGATTGGCTATGAACCGAAACTCCATTATGTTTCTGAATGGTGGAAACAGCTGTTTGGTGAAAGCGAAGGTAAAGACCACAAAGGCCTGTTTGTCGGGAGTGCCAATTTTACCACAGACTTACATTCTTTAGGCCAATATATCCAGGATGGGCAACGGGTCTTGTTTGAAACCGTATTAAATATTGAAACACCACTCGATGATTTTAATATACCTTATGATGAGGATAATTTAGATGGACTTAACTTTTTAACAAAAACCAGTGTTGATACAATCAATAAACAAGCAATGTTAGGCACACTTATGGCACATCAAGATGGTCTTGCGCCAAGCATTGTACTTCATTTAAACCGTTTAGACGCAGAACATCTGGGGCACTTATTATACTTTTTTGAACTAAGTTGCGCACTCAGTGGCTATTTGATTGATGTCAATCCATTTGATCAACCTGGTGTTGAGGCGTATAAGAAAAACATGTTTGCTTTACTTGAAAAACCAGGCTTTGAATTAGAAACTCAAACATTAAAAAAACGTCTCAAATAAAAACACGGAATTTTCCGTGTTTTATTTACCGGTAAAAAGTTTAAAGTGTGCTTTTCGATCAGTCGCAAATACCTCAATGGTCTCCGTGTTTTCAAAACATTCACCATCGCATTGCGCAACTTGTTTACTAAACATGGAAGCTTTAACGTGTTTAGCTTTCGTGTTATAAATAAACTTTTTAAACTTTAAATGAAGGCCCATATAAATCGTCAGGAATACCATGACCAAAACGACACGACTGACGTTGTGGACCACCAAAACGTCAAGCCATGCATCATCGAGTTGAGCGTGTGGTGTAATTTTCATACCACCGCCAATAAAACAGCCGTTATTAGCCGTCATTAAATAGGCTTTTTCATACCGTTTGGTTTTACCATCTAACGTGAGTTCTAGAGTCTGTGGTTTATAAGTAATCAGCGATTTTAAGGTGACCATTAAATAGCGAAGCTGACTTTTATTGGTGGCTTGATTTACACCGAGTCCGATGGTGCCGTCAATACCGATGCCTGCACCATTTAAAAAATACTGTGTTTTACCATCATGGATTAGTTGCATAATCGTTTGATGGGGAGTATTTTTAAGCTTTAAGGTTCTTAAAAAATCATTACCTGAACCGTTACTTTTAAGGTATACTTGTTGTTTTATAGGATAATTCATCGTTTGATTCACGAAATTATTGATGGTGCCATCACCACCAAGCAAAATAATTTCTACGTTGTCTTGCGCTTTTTCAAGGTATGCAATCAAATCCTTGATTTTTAAAAGTGACTTCAACCGAAAAGGAATGTTTCGACGTTTGAAGTCATCGACCAATTTTTTTGTTGTTCTTTTTGATTTTTTGTTTTTAGAAAGCGGATTATGTAATATAATATACATCGCATTCATTCCCCTATATTTAGTAGTCATATTATAGCATGATTGCGCGAGTATGGATATTAAATATGATATAATCTTGTAAAGTGGTGATACGATGGAAAAACAAGTACTAATTAAAGATTTAGCAGAAATGAAACAGTTTGCCCAGTCCGTGAGCAGGTTTGTTGTCCCTGGATTTGTTTTATGTTTATCAGGAGATTTAGGGGCGGGTAAAACCACATTCACACAATTTTTAGGTGATGCAATGGGCATTAAAGATGCGATTAATTCACCAACGTTTACGTTGATGAAAATATATGATCACCAATTACCGTTATATCATATTGATGCTTATCGGTTAGAAGGGGTTGGGTCAGATGCTCAACTAGAAGAGTATATTTATGGTGATGGCGTGTGTGTGATAGAATGGTACCAATACATATATCATAGTATTCCTAACGACTGTTTGGTGATTGATATTGAATGGGTTTCTAAAACTGAACGTTTATTACGTTTGAAAGGCAGTGGTATGTATGCTTCAATCCTTAAAAACCTTGGTGATTGATACATCAACACCGTATCTTTTTTTGGCGTTATACGATCAGCGTGAGTTGGTTGATTCTCACTATCAAAAAGGTCATAATGATCATTCGGTAACACTCATGGACACATTGCAAGAAATGCTTAGTTCACAAGGGTGGAAACCAGCATTTTTAGATGAGATAATTGTTGGTATCGGCCCAGGGAGTTATACAGGACTACGGATTGGTGTGGTTGTGGCTAAAATGCTAGCATGGAGTTTATCATGTCGCTTGTATACCGTGAGCTCTTTGGCTTTGCTGGCAAGCAGTGTTTTAGAAGATGGTCAGGTGTTGGCTTGGATGGACGCACGTAGAGATCATGCATTTTTAGAAATGTATGAAAAAACAAGGCATACACTAATCCCGGTTGATCAACCGAGATACAGTGATTTTAAAGCCTATCAAAACAGCGTGAAAAACCCCTTTGTTTTGGTTTCATCAGGGCATCCGAATATGAATGTTATTTGGGCATCAGATTTAGCAGTTTTAGTGACAGATGTGCATCAAGTTGAACCCTTTTATCTACGGGATACAGAAGCGGAAAGGCAATTAAAAGATCGTGTTAACAATTCGTAAAATGGACATGTCTGATGTGCCTTATGTGTATCAAGCAGAACTTGAGGTTTTCGGTAAAAGTTTGGATATGCCCATGCTTTATGATGAAGTGATATACAACCCTATGGCACATTACTTTATTGCATGTATCCATCAAGAGCGGGTTGGGTATATCGGATGCTGGATTACTGAACCCAATGCTGAAATATTGAACTTGTTGGTGCAAGCACCTTACCGAAAACAAGGGATTGGTCGTGCGCTTATAAATCACGTAATCGCGCTTTGTCAAGAAAAGGGTGTTCAGGCACTGACTTTAGAAGTGAACCAAACCGATGAGCCAACAATTCGGTTTTATGAAAATAGTGGGTTTAAAATCATTACTACCCGTAAACAATACTATGCTACAGGTGAGGATGCATTGTTAATGATGTTAACTATTCGAGGTGAAAATTCATGATTGTACTTGGCGTTGAAAGTAGTTGTGATGAAACTAGTGTAAGCTTAAGTCGTGATGGAAAAACGATTTTAAGTAATGTTGTTTTATCACAAATTGATTTGCATAAAGCGTTTGGTGGTGTGGTTCCTGAAATTGCTTCTAGGGAACACATTAAAGGGATTACAGTGGTCTTTGAACAAGCATTAAAAGAAGCGAAGTTAACCCCAAGTGACGTTGATTTGGTTGCTGTAACACAAGGCCCAGGTTTAATTGGAAGTTTATTAATTGGTATTAACGCAGCAAAGGCATTTGCTTTTGCTAATGATATACCGATTATTGGTGTACACCATATAGCTGGGCATATCTACGCGAATCAAATTGCGTCTGATATGGTGTTTCCACTGCTTTGTTTGGTTGTCTCAGGCGGTCATACAGAACTCATACTAATGCGCGATCACTTTCACTTTGAAAAGTTAGGTGAGACGAAAGATGATGCGATTGGAGAAGCATATGATAAAGTTGCCCGGGTTTTGGGATTGCCTTACCCTGGTGGTCCCGCAATTGACCGAATTTCTGATCAAGGTCAATCAAGCTATCCCATGCCACAAATTCAGGTTGAGGGATTCAATTTTAGTTATAGTGGTTTAAAAAGTCATGTAATTAATCTTGTCAATACACTACGCATGAAAAAAGAACCCATCGATGTTGCGTCGATGGCAAAAAGTTTTCAAGAAGCAGCTGTTGCCCACGTGATGGATAAAAGCATTCAAGCATTTAATGCGTATGATGTGAAGATGTTTATGATCGCTGGTGGCGTTGCGGCAAACCGTTTATTAAGACAAAACGTTGAAAAAACTTTTGGCGATGGTTTGTTAAGCATTCCTGCGTTTAAGTACTGTACTGACAATGCCGCGATGATGAGTATAGCAGGTTATTATCAATACCAAAAACAAAAAGACACTGCAACGATGGCATTGAATGGTTATTCTAGACTGAACCTTTAAAGCAATTATGACTTTAAATTTATTGTTTGTGATATATAATAAAGATGTTAAGAAAGAGAGGAATGCGTAGCCTATGAAAAAATTATTGTTGCTGATATTAACACCAATTATTATTGTTGTGGGTATTCCAGTGGCGACGTTTGCGATTATGTATGATGGACAAACAGTCGATAACATGCCAATCCATTTATACACTCATGATGCAGACCCTATGGGAATATTAACACGAGATTTAAATGATGCAATTGATGCTGTTAGAAATGACACAAGTCAAGATTTACTAATTACTGTGCATCAAGACATTATTAATATGGCCATTTATAACATGATTATTGGCGATGAGGCAGTCGAAGGGATTAATCCAAATTACCGTCCTGATGCATCTTGTCAATCGAGTGAATGCATGTACATATTCGAAGAAACCGTTCAAGTCGGAGACATGGATATCGATTTACGTTTCATGGGTATGTGGGTGACTTTTTCTGATGAACGCTTAACATTAAATACATCCGTTGAGATTGATCTGGGGAGTTTTTCTTATAAAACAACCGTGCGCACAAACATGATTATACAGGACAATGAGGATGATTATAACATTGAGTTTGCTGGTTTTAACATTGGTAATCTGCCATTGCCAAAAGCCATGTTTTCGTTCTTTTTAAATGCAGTATTTACGATTGCTGATTTAGATTTATCTGAATTATCGGATGATATTCCAGGAACACTTGATGCACCAAATTTAAAGTACAATATTCTAAAAACTGAAATTAGAGATTATGTTGAAGCCAGTAGCGATGATGCGAGTGGTATCTTATTGGCTGAGTTGGTTGATGTTATTTATCAAAACCGTCTGATTTCTTTTGCATTAGAAGAAGAACGATTCGTTCTTAACTTCGCAGTGTCATTAATAAGAAATGAGGACAATGTATCAATGCCTACTTACTTAAACACAATGTTAGATGCCGATGGACGTTTTATTGAAGGTGCGTTTAACGTCGATGTTTACATGAGAAATCGATTCCAAGAATTCATTTTTAATCAAGCATTAACCGGGCAGCAACAATTTAATCTTAGTCAAGACGCATTGAACCGTATTGTGTTTAGTTCAGCGACTGGTTTTAGTGAGTCACAGTATGAATTCACTTATGAAAATCCAAGTGGTGACGAAGAAACTATTGTTATGGGGCTTCGTGGGTTGTGGTTTGAGCTTAAGGCAGATCATATTAACATTTATGTGTTGGTCGTGATTGATGCCATTAACATTCAAATGAAGATTACAGCCACAGAACTCACCGGCCAAGCAAACGAAATAATTTATGACTTAAGTAGGATTTCGATTGGTGAAGACCCAGGTGAAACCGAAGATCAGTATTTACTAATTACAGCACTGGATAATTTCAAAAATTCTTTGGCCACTTTAGGCGATTTTGGTTTTGGCCACTTTAACGACTTAGGGCAGTTCGTGATTAACACCGAAGCGCTGACTGATGTTTTTGATGACGGGACTGTAGAAGGAAACATTCAGGTTAATAGTTTCAATATTATCGATGGGGCAATCAGTATGAATATTACTGCACCGACTGAGTTACAAGGTGTACTGGATGATTATGCCGACGCCATTAAAGAAGTCTTTTTAGAAGAAGACATTGAAACCAGTTTAAACAATAACTTAAACCCTACACCAGGAAGCTCAGAAGAGGCCGCAATTCAAACCGCACTTGATATTCAAAACAAACTGATTAATGATGAACCAATTACCTCAGAAGATGTCCAAGACTTGTTTGACGCGTTTGACGCGATGGATGAAGCAAACCAAGACTTGTTTTTAGATGTTTTTGAGTCATTACTGGATCCGAGTATTTTTGATCAATTTAGCGAAAACTTTAAGTAACACTATCAAAACCGCCTTTTAGAGTTAAAGGCGGTTTTTTAATGGCCGTTAGTAAGTGATTAAATATCAAGAGGAATTCTTGTTAATTGGTGTACTATCAAGTATAATAATGCGTGAAAGAAAGAGTGATGACTATGGAAAACAGCAATTTTATTCGCACCATTATCGAAAATGATGTAAAAAGTGGAAAACACGATACAATCATTACGCGCTTCCCTCCTGAACCGAATGGGTTCTTGCATTTAGGGCATGCGCGTGCGATTATAATGAATCACACCTTGGCCCACGATTATGGTGGATATTTTAATTTACGGTTTGATGATACCAACCCTGTCAAAGAAGATACGATGTATGTTGAAGCGATAAAAAAAGATATTGCATGGCTCGGTTGTCACTGGAAAAATTTATATTTTGCCAGTGATTATTTCGATGAAATGTATTTTCGTGCCATGCGATTGGTAGAAAAGGGATTGGCTTATGTTTGTGATTTAAGCGCAGAACAGATAAAAGACACACGTGGTGATTTAACAAACTCAGGCGTGGGTAGTCCTTATAGAAACCGTTCGATTGAAGAAAACATCGCGTTGTTTAAAGCAATGAAAAACGGTGAGTTTGCGGATGGTGCAAAAGTTTTGCGGGCAAAAATCGATATGTCGAGCCCCAATATGAATATGCGCGATCCAGTGGTTTACCGTATTCAACGTGCCACCCACCACAACACTCAAGATAAGTGGTGCATTTATCCTATGTACGATTTTGCGCACCCACTAGAAGATGCGATTGAAGGCATAACACATTCATTGTGTAGTTTAGAGTTCGAAGACCATCGACCACTGTATGATTGGTTTGTTAAACATACAGAGATGGAAAATGTGCCGCGTCAAATCGAGTTTGGCAAACTACGTATCGCCAATCAAATAAGTGGTAAACGTTACATTAAACAATTGGTTGATGAAGGGCATGTGGATGGTTGGGATGATCCAAGGTTAATTACATTAAGTGGACTACGTCGTCGCGGCGTACCACCCCAAGCCATTCATCAGTTCATTCATGCGTTGGGGTTACCTAAATCTGAGGGTGATACTGATTTAAACATGTTAGATGAAGCCATTCGTGATGTGCTAAAAATATCCGCAAAGCGTATTCATGCAGTGATTGATCCGATTCACATAGAAATTACAAATTATCCAGACAACGCGTTCGAGACACTCATCGCGCCATTTAATAAAGACAATGAATCACTTGGAGATAGACCACTACATTTTTCTCGTCATTTATTGATTGAACGTGATGATTTTATGCGACAAAAACCAAATAAAAAATACAAGCGCCTTGCACTCGGTGAAGAAGTGCGTTTAATGCACGCTTACTTTATCAAAGCCAACGATGTAAAATATGATGACGCAGGGTGCATTGAGACTGTATACTGTACGTATGACCCACAAACAAAGAGTGGGAGTGGGTTCACCGATCGAAAACCAAATGGGACAATTCACTTTGTAGAAAAAACGCAAGCGCAAGCTGTTGAAATCCGATTGTATGAACCCTTAGTATTAAATACTGATCAAAAAGACATACCGGTCCATGAAAAAATAAATTCAAACTCACGGGTAATCAAACAAGGGTTTATTGAAGCTTCGGTACCTTTAAAACCGAATGAGTCATATCAGTTCACACGCATCGGGTATTTTTCTGTCGATGCCGATAATCCCGCAATATTACACCGTATTGTTGCATTAAAGTCATCATTTAAGTAATTTCAACAAAATAGTGAATATTACTTGCAATATATTTATAATCGTGTATTATAGAGAAGAACTTAAACGAAATATGGTATTAAGAACTGGACCAATCATCTCCATTCTTATGAAACATTGAGTAATTTAAGCACCTAAAAAAGAATGGAGGAACAAATTATGACAGGTACAGTAAAATGGTTTAACGCAGAAAAAGGTTTCGGATTCATCACAACTGATGAAGGTAATGATGTTTTTGCACATTACTCACACATCAACAAAGAAGGATTCAAAACATTAGAAGAAGGCGAAAAAGTAACTTTTGACGTTGTTGAAGGCGCAAAAGGACCACAAGCTGAGAACATTACATCACTTTAATTAGTGGTTGTATAAATCAGACGCATTCAAAAAATGCTAGACCTTGCACATTTGTGCAAGGTCTTTTTATGTTTAAAAAATCAAATCCAAAGCAAAATAATCGGTTATTTATATATCAAAAAACAGTCAATTTTGGTATAATTTTTATGGGTGATTACAATGGTGTCTTGGCGTAACAATCTCAATTCAATGCAAGAAAAAGCTGTCACCACATACGAAGGACCTGTGATGGTTGTTGCCGGTGCAGGCAGTGGAAAAACAAGTGTGCTAACCAAAAGGATTGCACACTTAATTTTGAATTTGGGTGTCCCAAAAGACGCTGTTTTAGCGATTACTTTTACCAATAAAGCTGCTTTAGAAATGAAGACGCGCTTGTATGAACTGCTTGAGTTTAACACGCACACTATGTGGATATCGACATTTCATTCAATGTGTGTACGTATTTTAAGGGAACACATTGAACATCTAGACTATCACAAACATTTTCAAATTGTTGACGATGATGATACTTTGCAAATAATTAAATCATTGATGAAGCGTCATGGCGTTGATGCAAAAATCATGGCACCACACAGTATTAAAAATTATGTGCTCAAAATCAAAACAGATGAAGCGCGCATGCAAAACCTAGAACAACCAATGCGTGAGATTATCGAAATCATTTACCCTGCCTACCAGAAACAACTTAAAGATAATAACCTTGTTGATTTTGATGATTTGATTTTATTAACGATAAGATTATTAGAAGATTTTCCAGAAATACAAAAACGATATCATCGTCAGTTTGAATATATCTTAGTCGATGAGTTTCAAGATACCAACACAGTACAATACCGTTTAATCCGTGCGTTGGTTAATGAGAAAAAAAATGTGTTTATTGTTGGTGATGAAGACCAAAGTATTTATGCGTTTAGAGGCGCTAACATTGAAAATATTCAGCGATTTAAACGGGATTATCATCCGGTAAACACGATCGTTTTAGAACAAAATTATCGCAGTACGAACACCATATTAAAAGCGGCCAATGCGGTCATTAAAGAAAATAAAAACCGGATTAAGAAAAATTTGTTTTCGACTAAGGGCGATGGCGATAAAATTGTCTTCTTTAAAGCCTATTCTGAGCGCGATGAAGTTGAGTATGTTGCCGAAACCATTCGCTTGCTTGTGCGCAGTGGGATTGATTATCAGTCGATTGCTGTGTTATATCGAACCAACAACACATCACGTTTGTTTGAAGAAGTCTTTATGCAAAAACAACTGCCATACTTAATTTATGGCAACACAAGTTTTTTTAAGCGTAAAGAGATTAAAGATTTAGTCGCCTATTTAAGGTTGATTATTAACCCGCATGATGACTATAGTTTCATGCGCGTTGTCAACGAACCAAGACGCGGAATCGGCGCAAAAACAATCGAAACACTGTCACGAAATGCTGAACACGCAGGGCTAAGTATTTACGAAACACTTGTTCAAGATAAGTCATCGTTAAGTAAAGGTGTGCTTAACAAAATTAATCATTTCATCACCTTAATGCAGTCACTACAAAAACACTTTGATACAGTGCATTTTAATCAGTTTATCGATGATTTGCTTGAGCGAATAGGGTATTTAAAGATGTTACAAAATGATGATAAAGGTGATGTGCGCTTAGAAAACATGTTAGAAATTAAAACGATGTTTAAAGAAGCGGAAAATTCGTACGATGTTGATGATAAAACCACAGTACTTTTATACATGCTAGAAGATATTGCACTTAAATCACAAGAAGAAAAAGAAAAAGATCCGAATTCAGTGTCGTTGATGACACTGCATGCGGCAAAAGGATTAGAGTTTGATGTTGTGTTTATGGTTGCTTTAGAAAAAGGGATATTTCCTCAACACCGTCATTACGATAGTCTTGAATCAATTGAAGAAGAAAGACGCTTAATGTATGTTGGTGTAACCCGCTGTAAACAACAACTTTATCTAACCAATGCATCACAGCGTTATTTATATGGTAGTTTAACACAAAACCTTGATACACCGTTTATTCAAGACATTAGCCCAACACTATTACAACTTGAAGGATTAAATAAAGAGCGCATGAAAACCACTTTGCGCTATACTCAAGACTACCAACAAACCCAAGTTTATAAAGAACGATTAAAAGCAATAACAAAGACAAATGAAAATCACCTTGATAAAGGCAATAAAGTAAACCATAAAGTCTTTGGTATCGGGGTTGTGGTTTCAGTTAATAATGATCAATGTGTGATTGCATTCAGTCATCCTCACGGCATCAAAACCCTGATGAAAGATCACCCATCGATTTCGAAAGTTTAAGGAGGAAGACCATGGATCCTAAACAACGCATTGAACAGTTAAAACAATTGATACGCCAACACAACCATGCATATTTTGTGCTCGATAATCCTACCATATCAGATGTTGAGTATGATCAATTGATTCAAGAACTGACATTGTTAGAATTAAGATATCCAGAGTATGTGACCTCAGATTCACCAACACAAATGGTGGGAGACAGCATATCTCCGTCATTTAGCAAAGTTGAACACAGCACTCCAATGTTATCTTTAAGCAACGCTTTTAACGCTGAAGAGCTGAATGCATTTGCCGAAAGATTGAACAAAAACAAATTTTCTGTGACCTACGTTGTTGAACCTAAAATCGACGGGCTCGCAGCGACTTTGCGTTACCGAAACGGTCTTTTAGTGCTTGGTGCGACCCGTGGTAACGGGCTTGTCGGTGAAGACATTACCGACAATATTAAAGTGATTGAGTCAGTGCCTTTACAGTTAAGTCAACCCGTCGATATTGAAGTACGGGGAGAAATTTTTATGAGTAAAAGTGCGTTTGCAAAACTCAATCAAAAACGTTTAGAAATTGGCGAACCCCTATTTAAAAATCCACGCAATGCAGCCGCAGGAACGATGCGTGGGTTAAATGTTGAAGTCGTCGCATCCCGTGGATTGCAGATGTTTGTTTATGCCATCGCAGAATTAGATGAGGATGCATCGATGACACACAATCAGGTACTGACTTATTTAAAATCACTTGGATTTAATGTGAACGATCAAACAAAGCTTGCAGAGGATATAGATTCAGCGATCATTCACGCAGAGTATTTCGAACAACAACGCACGACCTATCCGTATGATATCGATGGGGCAGTGATAAAAGTGAATGAACGTCATTTGTATGGGCAAATCGGATACACTGCAAAAAGCCCGAAATGGGCGATTGCGTATAAGTTTAAAGCCGAAGAAGCGATTAGTCGAATCCACGCCATAGAATATCAAGTTGGGCGTACTGGACAAATCACCCCGGTTGCCCATTTGACGCCAGTGTTCATCCAAGGCAGTACAGTAGCTAAAGCCACACTTCATAACGCTGATTACATCGCGGACAAGGATATCAGGGTGGATGATGATGTAATTATTCGTAAGGCGGGCGATATTATCCCCGAGGTTGTTTCAGTTATACTTAAAAACCGAGCACCCAATACTCAACCCACAGGATTCATCCAAACATGTCCAATATGTGATACACCGTTACACCGAATTGATTCAGAAGTCGATTACTACTGTATGAACCCTGCTTGTTCGGGCAAAACCGTTGAAGGACTCATCCATTTTGCTTCTCGACAAGCGATGAACATTGATGGACTCGGTGATAAAATTATAAGACAGTGGTATGCTCTAGACTATTTAAAAACAATTCCTGATATTTATACACTACACCAGCATAAAGACACGCTCACCGCACAACCCGGTTTTGGCGAAAAAAGCATTGAGAAAATACTACAAGCCATCGAAGCTTCGAAAACCAATAGCTTAGAACTGTTACTCTTTGGGTTAGGAATTCGCTATGTTGGTCAAAAAGTCGCGAAAGTATTAGCGGTGCATTTTAACACGTTATTTGATATTATACAGGCAACGCGTGAGGCCTTAATTGATGTACCAGAAATTGGTGATAAAATTGCGGATAGTATTATTGCATCCGCAAACAACCCTGTCTTTATAAACACCATTGAAACATTGCAAAAATATGGTGTGAACATGACATATCAAAACGCACAGACTCAATCAACCACAGTTGCCGGGCTGACTTTTGTCCTGACAGGAACACTCCCAAATTTATCACGCCAACAAGCCAAAGCAATGATTGAGGCTGCCGGTGGAAAAGTCACATCAACCGTATCAACTAAAACGAGCTATTTATGTGCGGGCGATGCGGCAGGTTCAAAACTGAAACAAGCAGAAAAACTAAAAATTCCAATTATCGATGAACAGCAACTCAAAGCACTACTTGATAGGAAGTAAATTATGAAAAATATTATTATTAAGGGCGCCAAAGAAAACAACTTAAAAAACATTGACATCACACTTCCTAAAAATCAGTTTATTGTGATGACAGGTCTCAGCGGTAGCGGAAAAACTTCGCTCGCTTTTGATACAATATATAAAGAAGGCCAACGTCGCTATGTTGAAAGCTTAAGTGCGTATGCGCGCCAATTTTTAGGTAATCTTGAAAAACCCAACGTGGAATCCATTGAAGGATTATCTCCAGCCATATCTATTGATCAAAAAACCACCAGCAAAAATCCCCGAAGTACTGTGGGTACCGTCACAGAAATCTACGATTATCTACGTTTGCTTTATGCTAGGATCGGGAAACCCATGTGTCCAACACACGGCATAGAAATCACCTCGAGTAGTATCGAGGAAATGACAGATAAAGTTTTAGAAAGACCTGAGGCGACCCGCATAGAGATTATGGCACCCATTGTGGATGGCAAAAAAGGTTCCCATCAAAAAACACTAGAACAATTGCGTAAAGACGGGTATGTCCGTGTACGTATCAACAACGAACTTATGGATTTAGATGAAGAAATCATACTCGATAAAAACAAAAAGCATACCATTGACGTGGTGATCGATCGGATAAAAATCCGTGATAGCATCCGTTCTAGACTTTATGATTCATTAGAAATCGCAAGCAAACTTGGTCAAGGTAAAGTAAATGTATTAATCGATAAAAAAAACCATGTGTTTAGCGAACATTTTGCCTGTCCTCACTGTGATTTTTCAATCGGAGAACTCGAACCCAGGTTGTTTTCTTTTAACGCTCCTTTTGGCGCATGTGAGGCATGTACAGGGCTTGGTTATACAAAAAAAATCGATCCTGAATTATTGATTGCGAATGACAAACTCAGTGTTTATGAGGGCGCCATTAAAGGCTGGCAAAATACGAGTACTTATCATTTTAAGCAATTATCAAGTACAGCCAATCATTACGGCATTAACTTAAGACAACCCTTTAATCAATTGACCGAGGATGAAAAATCAATTATATTTTATGGTTCCGATGAACCAATCGAGTTTAATTTCAAAGGGAAAACGAGTAAAATAACCCACCAAAAAGTGGACTATTATGAAGGCGTTATTACTAATTTAGAACGTCGCTACATTGAAACAACCTCACGGTTTATGCGTGAATGGATTGAAACACTAATGACTGAAAAAACATGTTTAAAATGTCGCGGTAAAAAATTAAATGAAAAAGCACTGAGCGTTAAAATTGGAGACATCGATATTATTGATTTAACGGATTTAAGTGTACATGAGATGATTGCTTTTATTGAAACATTGGGATTGAGTAAGCAAGACCGTCTTATTTCTGAAATGATTTTGAAAGAAATCATTGAACGACTGATGTTTTTAAAAAATGTGGGGCTTGATTATTTAACCCTCTCAAGACGCTCAGCCACGCTATCAGGTGGTGAAAGTCAACGGATTCGTTTGGCAACCCAAATTGGATCACGGTTGACTGGTGTGCTCTATGTTTTAGATGAGCCATCCATCGGACTACATCAACGGGATAATTTAAGGTTGATAGAGACGTTAAAATCTATGCGTGATTTAGGCAACACATTAATTGTTGTTGAGCATGATGAAGAAACCATGGCATTGTGTGACCACATTGTTGATATTGGCCCAGGCGCTGGAGATTTTGGGGGCGAAGTTGTTTTTCAAGGGACTTATGAAGACATACTTTTATCAGAGCACAGTATTACCGGACAATATTTATCTAAGCGCAAGCGTATCAAAATACCCTCAACCCGTAGGCCATACAGTGAACACACCATTCGGATAACACAAGCACAAGAGAATAACTTAAAATCAATCGATGTTGATTTTCCATTAGGCCTTTTGACAGTGGTTACCGGTGTGAGTGGTAGTGGGAAAAGCTCTTTGGTGAATGAATGTCTTTATAAAGGACTGCATAACAAAGTTTATAAGAAAAAACAATCACACGGTGCATTTAAAACGATACTAGGATCAGAAAATATTAGCAAAATTATCAATATCGACCAATCACCGATTGGCCGAACACCGCGTAGTAATCCAGGAACATATACCGGTGTTTTCGATGATATCCGGGACTTGTTTGCGATGACGAACGAAGCGAGATTACGAGGCTATCTCAAGGGCCGTTTTAGTTTCAATGTTAAAGGTGGTCGTTGTGAAACATGTCACGGTGATGGCTTGATTAAAATCGAAATGCATTTTTTACCCGATGTTTATGTCCCATGTGAGGCTTGTCATGGGAAAAGGTATAATAAAGAAACCTTACAGGTTAAATACAAAGGCAAATCGATTGCGGATGTTCTTAATTTATCGATTGATGAGGCGGTCTCTTTTTTTACCAACATCCCAAAAATACATCACAAACTCATGACATTGCAAAATGTTGGTTTGGGTTATTTGAAAATAGGGCAACCAGCACCGACATTATCAGGTGGCGAAGCCCAGCGTGTTAAACTCGCAAAAGAGTTGCACAAAAAAATTACTGCCGACACATTCTACATCTTAGACGAACCGACAACAGGATTGCATGCGGATGACGTTAATCGATTATTGTCAGTAATTCAAGACATCGTTAATCACGGGGCTAGCGTGGTGATTATTGAGCATAATTTAGATGTGATTAAAGTCGCAGACCATATTATTGACTTGGGTCCCGAAGGTGGCGACAAAGGTGGCTATGTAATTACTTCAGGCACACCTGAGCAAGTCGCAGACCATCCCACCAGTTATACAGGACAATTTCTTAAGAAAGTATTGATAGAGGAGGAAAGTGATGTCAGAGAAAGATAAAGACAAGAACGTTTCTAGTGACCATGATCTTTCCGGATTTGAGCATTTAAGCGATGAAGAAAAATTAGAAGTATTGAAAGCAACGCTAAAGGTGTTAGAAGAAAAAGAAAAACAAAAACAAACCAAACCACCAAAAAAACCCGTGATAATGATCGAGTTCGGGGGGATTTTTCATCGCAGTGGGGTTGTTAATTTTTTCATGTATTATGCATTAAATCTTGTCATTATTTATGGACTTGTTTCGGTGTTTGAGTTTGGTTTTTTCCGGGGTGGGTTAGAAATACCATTACTGTTTGTGTTATGTTATACTTTAGGTGAACTATTTTTCCGCCATTACATCATGACCAACCACTTTAAAATCGCCATCAAATCATTGGGTTTCATTTTCTTTTTTGGTTATTTGACAATATTTTACATGATTGAACGTTATCTTTTTAATCATTCTGTCAAGTTTTATAATGAGACGCTGCTGGTTGTTTTCACAGGTATGTTTGTGGTGATACGTTATGGCTTGAGTTATTTAATTAAGTACAAACTATTAAGACAAAGGAGTTGGTGAAATGGCAGTACATGTGAAACAGTTGGTTGAACAATATAAAATGACTGTGTTGGCAGGCGAAGAAGGACTCAGTCATCCAATTGAACTCGCTCAAATAACCCGTCCGGGTTTGGAACTTGCGGGTATGTTTGAGTTTTATGAAAACGATCGACTACAACTGATAGGTAGTAAAGAAATGACGTTTTTTTATTGGTTGAGCGAACACGATCAAAACATTCGTGTGCGTATGTTATTTGAGAAAATACCACCGGCATTCATATTTACAAGAAATGTCGAAGTACCTGAGGTTTTTATTCGTTTTGGTAAAGCCTTTAAAGTACCTGTTTTAAAAAGCCAGATGAAGACCAATGAATTGTTCAGTAGTATGTATAGGTATTTGTCTGCGGTTTTAGCACCACGACAAAGTATTCACGGGACATTAGTCGATATTAACGGTGTGGGTGTTTTGATACGGGGTTCGAGTGGCATTGGTAAAAGTGAAGTTGCTTTAGAACTTGTGCGAAGAGGTCACCAACTGGTGGCTGATGACCGGGTTGATATTTATCAACGTGAACCTGGGATACTCGTCGGCGAGGCACCTGAATTACTTCAAAAATATTTAGAAATTAGAGGGATTGGTATTGTCAACGTTGTTAAACTCTTTGGCGCAAGTGCTTATAAAGAAAACAAACGCATTATGTTGGCGGTAGATTTGGTATCTTTTGAAGAACATTCTGATTATGATCGGTTGGGATTAGAAGAACTATCAGAAAAAATATTTGACACTGAGATACCGTGTGTAACGATTCCTATTACGGCAGCGCGTTCGGTGCCTAGTTTGGTTGAAGTTGCAGCCATGAATGCACGACTAAAGTTTTTAGGGACCAATATGGCCAGCGAGTTTAATGAAGCACTCAATCACACAATACAATCAAAAAATAAAAAATAGATAGAAGGTTTTAATATGCAACATGTGTTTGATCCGTTATCAAATGAACTATTTTCGATAGGACCAATTACGATTTACATGTATAGCTTCATGATATTAACAGGGGTTATTTCAGCACTCATGATGGGTATTTTCGAAGGCAAGAAGTTGGGAATTAAATCCGACTTAATTTTAGACGGCATTACGATTATTTTACCCTTATCAATTTTAGGTACACGTTTATGGTATGTGGCATTTGCGTGGGACCAGTATCGCGATGACTTAATGCGTATTTTCCGCTTTTCAGAAGGTGGACTCGCCATTCATGGCGGTTTCATTACCGCAGTTGTTTCAACAATTATTTATACACGCATTCGTAAAATTGATGTGTTTAAAGTCATTGACTTGATTGCGCCTGGTTTTCTTATTGGCCAAGCATTGGGTCGCTGGGGTAATTTCTTCAATCAAGAAGCACATGGTGGCGTCATTGGGGGTCTAAACAACAATCAACCGATTCTTGATTGGGATGCACAAAGACAGTTTTTAAGTGAAACATTACGATTACCAAAATTTATTGTCAACAATATGTATTTAAGAGGGCCTCAAGGACTGAATTACTATCATCCAACCTTTTTGTATGAATCGTTATGGAACTTACTGGGCTTAGGGATTATTTTGGTATTACGAAGAACGCGATTTGTCCGTAGTGGCGACTTCTTAGGGTTTTACCTAATTTGGTATTCTGTAGGACGATTCTTTATTGAAGGCATGCGTACAGATTCCTTATATATCGGGGACACAGGATTAAGAACTGCACAAATTGTGTCGATACTGATGATTCTCGGTGGGGTCATATTCTTAGTCATCAACCATAAAGTATTTAAAAGACAATATTATCATGATGCCCTTAAAGAAAACGCATCATAGAAAGGATTAACCAATGAGAGATTTAGTAATTATCGGTGCGGGACCGGGTGGTTTGACTGCAGGTATTTATGCTGTGAGAGCGAACCTTGATACCGTCATGTTAGAACGTTCTGCCCCTGGGGGTAAAATGATTAACACATACGAAATTGAAAATTGGCCAGGTGTTGGTAAAGTCACTGGTTTTGAACTAAGCCAACAAATGTACGACCACACACAATCATTGGGTGTTGAGTATGCCTATGGCAATGTGGTCGCCATTAAAGATCACAAAACCCATAAGACAGTGCATACTGAGGATGGTAATGTGATTGAAACTAAAGCCATTATTATTGCTAGTGGCACTGAACCAAGAACGCTAGACGTACCAAACGAACAAAAATTTATGGCCAAAGGCATTAGTTTTTGTGCGGTTTGTGATGGTAATTTCTTTAAAAACAAACACGTTGTCGTCCTTGGTGGTGGAAACAGTGCGATTGAAGAGTCTGTATTTTTAACGAGTTTGAATGTAACTGTGACAGTGGTCAACATATTGGACACTTTACAAGCTGACCCGAAAGCCATCAATCAAGCAAAAAATACTGGCATGATTGATTTTAAACTGGGCTATGAAGTGCTTAGTTTTGAAGGGGACAAAGCATTAAGTGGGGTTCGTGTTAAAGAACTTAAAACAGGGGCGATTAGTGTGTTGCCTGCGGATGGCGCATTTTTGTTTATCGGACATATCCCCAAAACAGATTTTGCAAGTGAACTTGGTATTACCGATAAACATGGTTACATTGATGTTAATGCACGTATGGAAACCAAAACGCCAGGAATTTATGGCATCGGTGATGTCATTGTTAAAGAGTTACGTCAAATTGTTACTGCATCTGCAGACGGGGCAATCGCTGCACAAAACTGCGCAAAATATATTGAATCAATAAAACAAAAAAAACGATGATTTCATCGTTTTTTTACCTGTTTTCGATATAATATAGTTGGGTGATAGTATGCGACCATTCTTTTATCTTATTGTTTATGGATTTTTAGGATTCATCATTGAACGTATTATTAACATCGTTATTTTAGGATACCATTATGACAACAGTGTTTTGTTTTTACCAATACAACCCATGTACGGGCTCGGTGTTGTCATTACCATTTATGCTTATCACTATTTAAAGCGCATCCGCATCGGTCATTTTGGTTTACTCGTGCTGATAATCATAGTCGGCATTGGTGCAACCATGTTTAGTGAACATCTTTCAGGCACACTTTATTACCGATTGTATGGCCGTAATTTATGGGATTATCGCCACACATTTAGTTTATGTACAAGACCGTATACATGCATCATACCTTCGTCTTTATTTGGATTATTATCGGTAGTGACTGTGTTGTTTATCCATCCATGGATTGAACTTTTTGTAAAGCGCATGCCACAGTGGATGATGAGTACTGTGCTCGGTATTGTTTTAATAGATTATATACTCACCTATGGGGGTTTCCGATGAAAAGAAACGATGTTATAATCATCAGTAGTATCATAGTATTCTTGACATTTTTAGTAGTACCGGTGACGCATCGTATCGTCTTTGGACTGAGTGACGATTATCCAATTATTGGGGGTTTCATTAAGTTTTTCTTATTGGCGAGTCTCGGCGATTTAATCAGTCACCGAATCATTCATAAAAACTATCAAGTAAAAGGCATGATTTACAAGGCGTTAATATGGGGAATCATCGGGGTTATAATCGTTTTGGTTTTTCCGCTTTATTTTACCGGTGTTCAGCATCTTCAAGAGTCTGGGTTGTTGCCTTTTGCGCAAGTAGCACTTGTTACAGCACTTTTAACATCTGTGTTAATGAACATTACTTTTGCACCAACAATGATGGCATTTCATCGCATTACAGATCATTACATTGAACATCGAATCGACGATTCAATGCATCGCCTTAAAACATCGATAAACGCAATTGATTGGGGCCGCTTTGTTGATCAAGTGGTGTTTAAAACAATTCCTCTATTTTGGATTCCGGCACATACAATCACGTTTATGTTGCCGGGGGTTTATCGTGTGTTGTTCGCGAGTTTTTTAGGAATCGCCTTAGGATTATTTTTAGGACTGGCAAAGTCAAAACCACGAAAGGTGTGATTTGTGGTGAGTTTTACTTCTGATTTGAAACAAGAGATTTTAACTCTCAATCAAAAAACGTGCTGTGACATCGCCATGCTCAGTGCACTTTTTGCGATTAATGGTCACTTATCACTGTCTCATGAAGGCATGGGTGTGGCGTTTCAGACAACAAGCTTACCACTCGCAAGAAAAGTTATTGGGCTGATTAAAAAACTATATAAAGTCGAGATTTCTGTGGGTTATAAAAAACAAGTGACTTTGAATAAAAAAAATCAGTATCAAATTTCGATTAATCAAAAAGTGATGGAAATAATCCGTGAACTGGGGTTGATGGATGAAAATCATGGTTACGCTTATCACATTGATGAAACCATTATCCAAAAGCCATGTGATTTGCAAGCGTATCTTAGTGGGGCTTTTTTGGCCTCAGGCTCGATTAATCATCCACGCAGTTCAAGTTATCATTTAGAAATTTCTGGCTTGACTGAGCATTATGCGGTACAGTTGACTGAGTTGATGAACCGTTTTGACCTTAAAGCCAAAGCATTGAGCCGCAAAAAACACAGCATTGTTTATATCAAAGAAAGTGAAAAAATTTCCGATTTCATCCGTATAGTGGGGGCCACAAACGCATTGTTTGTATTTGAAGATGAACGAATTAAACGTGATTTTGTTAACTCAATAACACGTGTGATGAATATGGAAATTGCAAACCAACATAAGACACTAGAAGCCGCAGATAAACAACTTAAAAATATTGCAATTATCGAGAATTTGATGGACGAGACATTGTTATCAAAAGGTGTACAACAAGCGATTATGTTACGCAAAACTTATCCAGAGTCATCACTAACAGAGTTAAGTGAGCTAAGTCGTAATCACTTCAATAAATCCATCTCTAAATCCGCGTTAAATCATCGTTTTAGAGAAGTTGATGATTTGGCATCTAAAGCACTGGAGGGATTTAATGAACGCATCAATCGGCATTGATATTGTAGAATTTGAGTCGATTAAAGATAAACTAACAAAAGCGTTTATTCACCGTGTACTTTCAGAAGAAGAACAGGCAATATTTTATAAGATAAAACACAAACAACGTAAAATTGAGTTTATTGCAGGACGTTTTGCAGCAAAAGAAGCATACACAAAATGTTATGAAACGTTTGATCGACCACTCAACTTTAATCAAGTGAGCATTTTAAATAAAAACTCAGGTGCACCATATATAAAAAGCGATTATCGACCTGAAGATTGTCTAAAGATAAGTATTTCGCACAGTAAACACTATGTGGTCGCAGTTGTATGGAAAGCAGATGATGCGCATGCGTAAGGTTTATCTGGTTGTGATTTTCATGATATTGTTAATGACTTTATCAGGGTGCCGACAAACATATTTTGGTGAATATACTTATCGTGATTTTGACCATTTAGACCATTGGACTGAACTCGATGACTTAGGACATGACCGCATTGATATGGTGTATTATTATGATCGAGACTTTTTTGGAACACCATGCCCAGGATGTAAAATGGTTAATGAATCTATCTTTTTATTTGGTCAAGAAAACACCCTTGGTGTACACTTGACATTAGTCAACGAAAGAGAAGTCCAAGGGTTAAGGCCGGTCGGTGTGAGAACGGCACCACGACTTATACTGATAGAAAATGGGGAAATCACACACAATGTCATGGGCGCTGGACCGATATTTGAATGGCTAGAAGCACTGGATAAAAAACAGTTTGAGCTGCCTTATTATGATCCACCACATCAGTTTGAGTATCGTGATTTTGAAACATTTTCACTGTCACAACTACAGTCGCTAGATAATGAAGATATCATCGTTTATGCATACCTAGAAGTATGTGCGGCTTGCCAACTAATTAAACAGGATGTTTTACACTTTATTGATCAGTATAACGGGGCCTATACTGTCTATATTTGGGATCTACTCTATGTCTCAATACCCTCTGAATATAGCGATTTTCCAACAGTTGTGCCCAGCATTATTGTGTTTGAATCAGGCGACATTATTGCAACTTACAAAGGTGTTGCAGAAGTCATTGATTATTTGGATACATTACACGACGAATAACACACAACAGTCACGAGTAATCGTGACTGTTGTTTTTAATATAGTCACCCTTAACTATAAACAAGTGCAAATCAGTCGCGATGAAAACCCTAACATGTTAAGGTAAGGGTACAAGATGGTAATGTGAAAACAAGTACCCTAAAAAAAAGAGGAGGCAAACAATGGGTCGTTTAGAAAAGAAAGTCGCATTAATCACTGGTGGTGCTCAAGGCATTGGATTAGAAACTGCAAGACTGTTTTTAGAAGAAGGCGCAAAAGTTGCGATTGTAGACATTTCGTCAGAGCATTTGAAAGAAGCTGAAAAGCAACTGAAGTCACTGGGAGAAATCATCGTCATTCAAGCAGATGTTTCAGATGAGGCACAAACAAAAATGTATGTTAAAAAAACAGTCGAAGCTTTTGGTACCGTCGATGTGTTTTTCAACAATGCAGGTATTGAAGGGAAATCAGGACCACTTGTTGAGACTAAACAAGAAGATTGGGACAAAATATTTGCCATTAACGTACGTGGCGTTTGGCTGGGTATTAAACATGTTCTACCAGTTATGATGGCACAAAAATCAGGTTCAATTATCAATACATCATCGGTCGCAGGATTACAAGGCTCTGCCGGATTAGGACCATACGTAACAACTAAGCACGCAGTTATTGGTCTAACACGCACCGCAGCTTTAGAAGCCGCACCTGCTCAAGTACGTGTTAATTCAGTGCATCCAGGACCAATCAATACGCGTATGATGCGTTCAATTGAAGGGCAATTCAATCCAGATGATCCTGACAGTGTTTCAGCAGGATTTAATCAAATGATTCCGCTTGGACGTTATGGTGAGTCAAGAGAAATTGCATATGTTGTATTATTCTTAGCTTCAGACGAATCGTCATATGTGACAGGGAAACAATATGTTGCAGATGGTGGATTAATCAATTAGTTTAAATATAGTAAAAGAGTTGTAAGTGTCAGTTCACTTACAACTCTTTTTATGTGTTCAGTAGTTTCTTGATTTCACGCATTTCTTTGTTTGGGTCTTTATACCAGTTTGGTGCAAACAAGCGATAGATTGTCCAACCACGTGCGTGCAAGTATTTTTCTTGATGATAATAAAGATTACGTATATCGTCGCTGTTGCTTTGATTGACATCACAAATGATACCGAGATTATACGATTTATTGTCAGTGTCAGTTAGCCCGAAATCAATCGTGTATTGTCCAATGCCAATATCTTTTTTAACTGGGAGCTTTGCTTTTTTCAATCGATCAAAAACATCATTGTGAAGGCGAGTAAACTGTTCACTTAGGCGACTGGTTTCAGAGGGGTGTAGTCGGTTCAAAACAGTTTCTATACCCGTTTGATCGCGATTAGATATTGCATAACAGTATTCTAAATAAGCTTTTAAGTATAAGGGACCCTGACTTTTCAAGTCTTCAACATGGAACTGTTGTGGGTATAATGAAGTGACCAAATATATTTTCTCTTTAGCACGGGAAATCGCGACATTTAGACGATTTTGACCACCTTCATTATTCAACCAACCAAATTGTCTAAGGAGTCTTCCATCAACATTATAACCGTAAGCTGTTGAGAAAATAATGACATCACGTTCGTCACCCTGAACATTTTCAATGTTCTTAATAAAGAGACTGTGGTCTTCACCGTTATCAAAGCGATTCAGTTCTTTTTCTAAGGACTTAGCAAGCCGTGGGTTGTTAAACATTTCTTGGTCGAGTAAATCTTCGATTAGATTTCTTTGTTGGATATTAAAAGTAATGACACCAATGGTTGGTTTTAATTTTTGTCTTATCACTTTTTGAATAATCTCTACCACTTTTTTGGCTTCCGCAACATTTCTTCGGTTTTCCCATCGGCCATCTTCACAGACAACGTATTCAATCGGAGGCTTTTTAGGATGTGTTTGGTTGGGTGATACAATTAACTTGCCGTCGTAAAAAGCCACATTAGAAAATTCAATAAGTTCTTCATATTTGGAGCGATAGTGATAATTCAAAATTGTTTCTGGATAACGGAAACGTGCCAAATCAAGCAAACTTTCTGCATCTTGTGCAACGTCAATGTCATCATCATCTAAAGGGTCATACATGTCGAGTCTGCCTTGACCTAAAGCAGACGGTCTTAGTTGCTTTGAATCCCCAGCAATAACCACTTTTTTAGCACGATAAATAGTTGGAATGGCTTTTTCAACAAACATTTGAGAGGCTTCATCAAAAATGACCAGATCAAACATCGCAAAATTCAGTGGAATTATTTCTGAAACGACTTCTGGGGTCATCATCCAAACTTTAATGTTTGAAAATAGTTCTAGCTGATATGTTTGAACGAACTGAGCGACACTCATTAAACGCTGTTGTTGGACACGATGCTTGATATCCATAATGCGTTTGGCGTTCGAAAAATTAAGCGCATCTTGATACAGTGTCATATAAAAACTTTCAGAGACCATGGCTTTTTTATCTTGAACAGTGCGCTCAATCGTTTCAATATGACTTCGGTAGTTTTCCATATCATACACATGATTTGGATGTTTGGCTTCAAACAACTCAAGATAACCTGTGTAAAATGCATCAAAAACATCATGATGATGTCGGTGAATATTATCTAACGCCTTAAAAGGCGATTGTTCAATGAGCATATCAATGTATTTTAACGCGTGCTTAGAAAGTTTTTGGATTTGGTGCGATGCGAGTTCAAAACGGTGAAATTCATTCTTGATTAATGTGTAAAATGCGTCGTCATGAATGATTCTTTTCAGCCATTTAACACGATGCTTTTTCTTTGGGAAAAAATAGTCAATGGCCGATTCGTTTTCGCGAATAAACGCCTTTTTAACACGGTGCTTTTTAAACCACCATGTGTTTAGATAAGTGACTAAAAATTCATCGAATATTCGATAAAATTGCGTGCGTTTAGTTTTTTCACTACGGGTCAATTGATAGTTCATTTTTAAAATGAAGGGATATTGCTTAATGGCGCGCGTATATACTAATATATTCTTAAGTTTTTTAAGGTCTAAAAAAGTGTTTTCTAGGGTTTTAAATTGGGCAATATCGATCGTTTTAAAGGTTTCTTTAAAACGTAAGTAAACTGTTTCTGGAAACAGAGTTTCTTTGATTTTTTGATTCGTTAGGTAACGACTGTATAAATCGACAATGTCTTTTGATGAGGTGCCAGTATAAAACGCATCATGCATTGCGCTAATTTTTTTAAATGTTTTTTCAATTTGGTGATTATAGGCATCGACATCATTGTTTTTTGTCCGAGTTGGTGGTGTTGGGTCAATATAGTGCTTTATTTGTTGGTAAAATGTTTGCTTGTCTTGGGCATCATCCATGAATAATGCAAATTTGGCTGCATAACCTAAGCGGTTCTTAATGACATCTAAAGCCACTTTCTTTTCACTCACAATCAAAACATTCCCGCCATTTTCAACTTGTTGGGCAATCATCGAGGTAATGGTTTGTGATTTACCTGTACCAGGTGGCCCCCAAATAACAAGCTTATCATGCTTTTTCAACATCTGAATGACTTTTTCTTGGGTATAATTTAAATCATTTATGTAGGTCAAATGGGATTCCTTTATGGTTGATAACTGTGCGATTTTAAACGCAGTTTTTGTTTTATAATCATACGTTTGAAAGGGCTGGTCGAGTAATTCTTCTAACAAATCATTATAGGTTTTATTTTCAATGATGGTAGTAATGTCTTCTTGTAGTTTTGATGAGTGCATACGGTAATGACCTAAGACGATTGTCGGTGTTATTTCAAAGATGCCAGGTTTCATCTTTCGTTGCTCAGAAGGTGAGTGTGTGCTAAATCCGGAAAAAGGCAGTTCTAAAGTATTTTTAAAAATAAAATGGTTTTTTTCATAAAACGGAATAACGACAGTGTTCACTGTTTTGAATGATAGTTGGTCAGCATCAGGCATCGACTTCAAATCCTCTAGACGATTAAACTTATGGTGTGCTAACAACAAATCACGGTTAATATTAACGTCTTTATCATGGTTAAAAGTCAGATAAAAATCAATGCCTTTACGTTCTAACCTTACAGGAAAAAACATCAAAGGTGCTTTGATGTAAAACCCATCTTTAGGCATTAAACCTTCGACAAAAGGATAAGCAATATGTAAATCATACGCGCCTGTTTCTTTAGCGAAACGATTGATGTTTCGGTATAAAAGCGTTAAGTGACGATAAAAGCGCTCAGATTCTTTTGAAGATAACCGCTTTTGATCGGTCAGTCTTAATGGTTTATTGCTGTGACTTGTCATAAACGTTTTGAGTGCGTCTAAAAGATGTTCTTGTGTTAAATCGATGGCTGTTTTCTGTGATAGTTTGGTGGCGTATAAATTCCGATTTCTTCGACTAATATTGGTTAAACGATCTTTATAGTTTAACAATGTTTTTTGTGATTGTTTAGAAACACCCACTGTGTGTATTGATGCGTTTTTGTGCTGGTAGATAATTTCTAAAAAAGATTCAGAGTAATTATCCACAAACGTTGTATCCAATCCTTGAATCGCATAAAAGTCAGATGTCTTTAAAGGTTTTCTTGTGGCGATTTCCCGTAAAGCAGTATCACTGCAAATAAGCGGAGAGGATTGTCCGCTTTCTTGGTGTTTGAGTCTTAGATAATCTCTTAATTCAGATAACGCATCGAGTAAATAATCTTTTTTTAATGGCATGATTGACACCACCTAATCTGCTTGAATGGTTTATACTCATTGTATCATAACCTCAGAATAATTCTGCATGAAATGTCAGGATTAATCACCAATCAATTGAATCTGATACTCGCGTACTCTTGGACCGTCAAACTCACATAAATAAACACTTTGCCAAACCCCCAGTTGACATTGTTTATTGACGACCAATAAAGTCACGCTAGAACCCATTAAAGAGGATTTAATGTGCGCCGTCGAATTGCCTTCTAAATGTTTGAACATGACATCGTTTGGAACAATTTTTGAAAGGCCGTAGAGCATGTCTTTAAGCACATCGGGGTCAGCGTTTTCGTTAATGGTAATACCAGCGGTAGTATGAGGCACAAACACAGTAATTTGGCCGTTTTCAATGGTGCTCATCTCAACGATCTGTTTAATTGATTCGGTTATGTCAATTAAACATGACTGTTTGGGTGTATGAATGCTTAAACGCTTACTAATAATCATATCGGGTCTCCTTATTATTTGATAGTTCTATTATGATAAAGCTGATGAAAAATTGCAAATGATAAAAAAAACTCTCAGTTGAGAGTTTTATTTACTTTGTTCAATGCGTTTTATCAATTCAATCACACGCGCTTTAATTAAATCACGCGTTGCTATGTAGGCTTCTAGTGGGCCACCACTTGGGTCTTCTAAACCCCAATCTTCCCGATTCTTAGTGGGAACAAATGGGCATTCTACGCCACATCCCATCGTTATTAAGTAATCTAAATCCGCAGGTAATACATCAAGCGTTTTTGGATACTGTATAGAGATATCAATACCATCTAAAGCCATGGCTTTTATGGCACCTGGTTTTACAGCAGGATAATCTTCGGTACCTGCGGAAAACACTTCAACGTTGTGATTACTTAGTGCACGCAAGTAGCCTTCAGCCATTTGAGAACGACAACTATTATGAATACATACAAAAGCGACTTTAACCATTTTAAACACCTCATTAAACAAGATATTAACAGTATAATAGATTTTTACCTTATATGCATCAATTTTACATAAACTTAACATTTGTGAACCAAGTATTTTCGCTTGTATAAATCACCATAATCATATACAATATTCATTGTGAAGGAAGTGAAAATATGGCAAAAAAGAATAAAAACAACATCCCTATATTTTTGATTGGACTCGTCGGATTATTTTTTGTTTTAATCATTACTTTAGTCGTTTATAACTTAGTGACTGTACAGTATGATTATAACGATGAACAGTTCAACCAAATAGATGAGTGGGTATCATTCAGATTGATGGAAATGCCTGAAGATGAGTACATCTTATTGTATAATTATGATGAGTTTTGTGCAGCATGTAATGAACTTAAACAAGATGTATTAAAGTTTGCCAACAGCAATAATAATGATATCGCCATGTATTTTGCGGATGTTCGTAAACAAAGTTTAGCTGAAAACGCATTTTTAAACCCAGCACCAACAGAATCAATTCCACACATGGCATTGCTTTATAATGGACAGATTGTTGTTCAACGCACAGGCGTTTCAAATATTTTAGATTTATTAAAAGCGATCGATGACGGTGAATATATCTCGTAAAAAGCCTAAAGGCTTTTTTCATATGGAGGGACAATGATGGATAAAAATATTGTACAAGGATTGGTTCAAACTTTAAACGTTAAAGCAACACAAATTGAAACGGTGCTTACGTTGTTAAGTGATAACACAGTGCCGTTTATTGCCCGTTACCGAAAAGAACTCACAGGTGGTTTAGACGAAGAACAGATTCGTGAGATACATCAAGCCTATGAAGCCCGTAAAAACTTACTGCAAAGAAAAGAAGACGTGATTCGGCTGATTGATGAAAAGGGCATGTTAACCGAAGACTTAAGAGCCGAAATTATGGTGGCTGAAAAGTTGGTTGATGTCGACGATTTGTATCGTCCATTCAAAGAAAAGAAAAAAACTAAAGCAACAGAGGCAATCAAAAAAGGGTTAGAACCACTCGCAGAGTTTCTACTTCAGTTTCCACAGACGTCAATTGAAGAAAAAGCCAATGAATTTATTACTGAAGAGGTTCCTGATGCTCAGTCTGCTTTAGCGGGTGCATCACACATTATTTCAGAACGTGTTAGCGATGATGCCCGTTATCGAAAATGGATTCGTTCATTTACTATGAACAACGGATCGGTTGTCGCAAAAATTAAAAAAGACGCGATTGACCCAAAACAAATTTATGACATGTACTACGATTACGAAGAACCACTAAAACGGATCAAACTATTTCGTGTGCTTGCCTTAAATCGCGGTGAAAAAGAAAAAATATTGAATGTAAAAATACAAGTTGAAGAAACGCGTATTTTAGACTATTTGATACGTCAAGTGATTGGCAACCATGACTCTGAAGCCAATACTGTTATTGAGTTTGCGATTGAAGACGGTTATAAACGATTGATTAAACCGTCTATTGAACGAGAAATTCGTAGTGAACTCTCAGAAAAGGCCGAACATCAAGCAATTCATATATTTAGTGAAAACTTGCGTAGTTTACTATTACAACCACCAATGAAAGGTAAAACGGTTTTGGGTATAGACCCGGCTTTTCGTACGGGTTGTAAACTGGCCGTTGTGGATGAACTAGGGTCCTTAAAAGCGATAGATGTTATTTATCCTCATCAAATGTATCCGGGTGAAAAAATCGCCAACCAACGACTTCAAGAAGCACAAGAAAAAATAATTAGCTTATTGAAAAAATACCGTATTGACATTGTTGCGATAGGTAATGGTACTGCCTCAAGAGAAACCGAACAGTTTGTTTTAGATACGTTTAAATTGCTCGATGAAAAACAGTACTATATCATTGTTAACGAGGCAGGCGCAAGCGTTTATAGTGCAAGCCCGCTTGCCAAAAAAGAATTTCCTAAGCTACAAGTCGAAGAACGCTCAGCGGTCAGTATAGCCCGCCGATTACAAGACCCTTTAAGCGAGTTAGTTAAAATCGATCCTCAATCAATTGGGGTTGGGCAGTACCAACACGACGTGACCCAAAGTAAACTCACAGACTCACTGGATTTCGTGGTCGAAACTGCGGTGAATCAAGTTGGGGTTAATGTCAACACAGCCAGTTCAGCGTTATTGCAGTATGTGGCTGGGCTATCTAAGTCAGTTGCTGAAAATATTGTTAATATGAGAGAAACTGAAGGGGCTTTCACCAACCGCAAACAGTTGTTAAAAGTACCAAAGCTTGGTGCTAAAACTTACGAACAAGCGATTGGGTTTCTAAGGATTTTAAACGGGGATAATCCACTTGATAAAACAGCCATTCATCCTGAAAGTTATCGCACGGCTAAGGCGATATTAAAACATATTAACGCCAGTGAAAATGATATTGGGTCAGACATACTGCGTTTAAAAATAAGTCAGTATGAGGCTAAAGTAATTGCCGAAGCACTTGATGTTGGACTACCAACGATAGAAGATATCATTGCCTCTTTACTTCAACCATTACGTGATCCACGTGATGCATTTGAAGCGCCACTTTTAAAAAGTGATATACTTAAACTCGAAGATTTAACCATCGGCATGGCATTGCAAGGCACCGTTCGTAACGTTGTAGACTTTGGCGTCTTTGTGGATTGTGGTGTGAAAGAAGATGGACTCGTCCATATTTCTGAAATTTCTAAAACATTCATCAAACACCCACTCGATGTTTTAAGCGTGGGTGACATCATCAAAGTTTGGGTAAAAGGTATTGACATAAACCGCTCTAGACTGCAATTAACCATGGTTCAAGAGAACCTAAAAAAAGCATAGAGAGTTGTTGACAGTAGGTCATAAATGGTATATCATATAATGGCTTACTTTTAAGGAGTAGTACTCAAGCGGCTGAAGAGGTGCCCCTGCTAAGGGCATAGGTCGGGGAACCGGCGCGAGGGTTCAAATCCCTCCTACTCCGCCACCGTGGCCCGTTGGAGAAGCGGCTTAACTCACATGCCTTTCACGCATGCATTCACGGGTTCGAATCCCGTACGGGTCACCAACACTATCAGAGTAAGTTCATCTCATAAAAGAGATGGGCTTTTTTTGTCTTTGTCAGGCTGTTAAGTCGATAAGAATTCAAGTAATTTTATCATTTCATCTTGTATCAAAAACAGTCGATCAAAAAACGGTAATTGTTGTCTTTTTAACCATTTAGGGTCTACACTCCTGTTTTTGATATATTTATGTGCAGATAAGTAAAACCGTTATAAAATAAAGAAAACTCATAGCAAGTTCGAGAAAAACAAGAAAAACAGCAACTTATGTGCAGATAAGTTTTGGGATGACCCTTGTTTTTAACGTGGTACGCGTGGTAGACGTGGTAAATATAGGTGAAAATATACTGTGGTAAATATAGGTGAAAATATACTTCTTCCATCTGTAATATGATACATGATATAATGTGGGCAATAGAGTGAGATAATAGAAACCTTTTTAGTACCATAGAGGAGTTGTGTATCCCAGATAATGCACTGCCCCATAAAATGTTCAAAAACAGAATAGATATTAAGACCATAAATGTTTATTACCAGATAATAGAATAGAATAAATGTTAGATTTATTTTAAAGAATGAGAGGGAATAATATGGGTACTGCAAATACCATAAAATGCACAAACTGTGATTATGCAGATGAATTGAGTGTTGGTGGGGGATTAGGACCTTGGTTTAAACAACCTAGCATTAATACTCTAATCCAAGTAATTGGAAGCGACAGAGAAGTTGAACGAATACTATCATTGAGAGATAATTTGAATGGTAAACTCTCTGGCAGACCCAACAATGATTATTATGTGTGTCCCAAGTGTAATACTTTATATAGCAAATTTTATTATGAAATCAGTTATGGTGACAATAAAAAATACACTAAAACATATTTTTGTTCTAAATGTGGTTCAGAATTGAAGCATCTAGATGATGAAATAGAAGTGGAATTTGACGTGCCCCCTGAAAATTGGTCCAACCTGAATGAGAGAAAAAGTGATATACTAAACTCAAATGAAGGATGGATGAA
>SKFU01000031.1 GCA_007117835.1 Candidatus Izemoplasma sp.
GAAAGACAAACCAGTGTTGAAGCACAAATCACGGTCAGTAGTCCGACAGGGATAATTATGTTTGATGAAACATACACTATTGTATGGGCCAATCACAGCGCCCGTAAGATATTTGAAAACAGTTTAAAGGGACGCTTATTAGAAACGATACATCCGGGATTGTTTGATGCCATTGTGAACACCGGTTTTCCGGCATATAAACACATTAAAATATATGAAAATTATTATGAAGTTGTTTACGAGTCCACGATAAAAACACTGTTTTTTAAAAGAATAACTGAGCAAACGATTTTAAAACAAAACTACGAAGCCCATACCAGCGTGGTTGGATGGTTACATCTAGATCACTTAGAAGAATCATTGAGTGTACTAGAACTCCAAGAGAAAAACCAAATCCAAGGGCAGTATCTAGGTGCATTGGATGATTGGGCCGATGATCATTTAATGTATTTGATTCCCGTCACCGCCAATAAGTTATTTGTGTCGATGCATCGAAAAGATTTAGAAGCATTAATCAGCGATGAGTTTTCTATTATTGAGACCATATCAAGCATCTCTAAAGAACATGATTTAATGGTGACATTAAGCGGTGGATTAGCCACATCGAACAGACCACTCAATGAGTTGGGTGATATCGCCTCAGATGCGATGGAGTTGGCACTTTCACGTGGTGGTGATCAAATTGTTATTAACATTGAAGGTGAACCACTTCAGTATTTCGGTGGCAATGCCAATACTCAAGAAAAACGAACACGCATCTCAAGCCGTATTAATGCGCAAAAATTATTGCAACTATGTCAAGCCTCAAAAAACGTTTTTATTATGCCGCATAGTCATCCTGATGCCGATGCGTTTGGCGCTGCCATTGGGGTATTGAAAATGGCGTTAGCAAGTAATGTGCCAGCCTCAATTGTTATAGATCTTCAAGAACTCGATAAAACCGTTAAGAAAATCATCCAAGCGATGGAATATGAGTATGTGACTTTTTTAGACTATTTAATCAGTCCTGAACAAGCACAACTTCAAGCCGATGCTCAAAGTTTACTGGTGCTTGTCGACCATCATTCTAACGGACAAGCACTGTCTGAAACGTTGTTGAACCGTATAGAACGTAGAGTGATTATCGATCACCATCGCAAACTCAGTGATTTCGTTGCCCATTATGAACTCGCTTATATTGAACCCTACGCATCCAGTACGACTGAACTTGTCATTGAAATGATTCACGTATTTCCTAAGCCGATTGAAATCAATCCGCTAGAAGCCACAATCATGTTGAGTGGGATGATGGTCGATACCAATAATTTCATGTACCGAACAGGTTCAAGAACATTTGAAGCCGCTGCCGTATTAAGAAAACATGGCGCAGATCCATTTAAAGTTAAGAATATGTTAAGAGAATCGTTAAAGGAAATTCAAATTAAAGCTGAGTTATTAAGCGAAGTTGAAGTTATAAAAAAACGCTTTTCATTAGTGATTGTGCCGGAACATATCGTCGTAACAAGAGAACTGTTGGCTAAAGTTGCAGATGATTTATTAGAAATCGATCATACAGTTGCAGCATTTTCAATAGGACAACTCGATGGCAATACAATCGGTATTTCTGCACGTAGCTTAGAAGGGTTTAATGTTCAAGTTGTGATGGAGAAATTCGGTGGTGGTGGACACTTAAATAACGCAGGTGCTCAGTTACTCAACACCACTAAAAATGAAGTAAAAAAGAAACTTATCGAACTACTAGAAACTGCGATTCAGGAGGAAAGACCAATGAAAGTAATCTTATTAAAAGACTTAAAAGGTCGAGGTAAAAAAAATAGTGTCATTGAAGTTGCGGCGGGCTACGGTAATTACTTATTAACGAGTAAACAAGCCATTGAAGCCACATCAGAAAACATGCAAATCTTGGCGAATGAACAATCTCAGTTAGAGGCAAAGAAAAATAAAGAGATTGAAGAAGCCAAAGCCTTAAAACAACACATTGATCACCGTGCCGTTAAAATTTACATGAAAATCGGAGAATCAGGAAAGTTTTATGGCAAAATTACGACAAAGCAAATTGCCGATGCCATCCAAAAACAATACGATTTGACAATTGATAAGCGCAAGATTGTTTTAGACCAAAACATCACTGCACTCGGCACGTTCACTATCCCGGTTAAACTACATAAAGATGTACATGCAGCGTTAGAATTATTAGTTGTAGAGGAAGCATAAAATGGACGTTAAAAATGTTCCAAACAGCATGGATGCTGAACAAAATGTTCTTGGCGCAGTATTTCTTGATCCCAATACGGTTCAAGTCATTGCCGATAAACTAGAAAACAAAGATTTTTACTCGCGTCGTCATCGTTTAATATACGGTGCGATTTTAGACTTGTTTCAAGAGCATATTGATATTGATTACACCACACTTATCAGTCATTTAGAAACCAGAAATTTACTGCTTGATGCGGGTGGTCCAGACTACATACTTGGTTTATCTGAAACCACACCATCAATCGCCAATTTAGAACATTATATCAATATTGTACGGGATAAATCTGTGATTCGTACGATGATAGAGACGGCCAAAGAAATATCTGAAAAAGGCTATCAAGCGGGAGATATGGCAGGTTATATTGATGAGGCTGAACGTCGAATTTTTGATGTGGCTAAATCCCGACGCACCTCTGACTTTATCACGCTAAGAACCGTCACCGAAGACGTCATTAGAAAAACAGAAGCTGCTAAAAATATTACGGGTCATGTCACTGGATTGGATACTGGCTACCGTGATCTTAACTTAATTACACTGGGTTTACAAAAAGAAGAATTGTATATTATTGCTGCGCGACCTTCTATGGGTAAAAGTGCGTTTGCACTCAATATTGCAACCAATGTTGCCCGTGATAAATCGCGTCCTACCGTTGCATTTTTCTCTTTAGAAATGGGTGTTGATCAATTGGTAAGTCGTATGTTATCGAGCGAATCAAATGTGGACAGTACAAACATCCGTACCGGAAAATTAAAACCATCCGAGTGGCAACAAATATCAGTAGCAAGCAATACATTAAGCCAACTGAATATCCTATTTGACGATTCAGGCACAGTTAAAGTTACCGACTTGCGCCAAAAATGTCGAAAGCTTGCTCAAGAAAACAGATTGGATTTAGTCGTTGTGGATTATTTACAGTTACTGTCTGGCACCACCACACAAAGTGGTAATCGAGTTCAAGAAGTGTCGGAAATATCACGCACCTTAAAAGAGATGGCACGGGAGCTTAAAATTCCTGTGGTTGCATTATCCCAGTTATCACGAAATGTTGAAAACAGACAAGATAAAAAACCGATGATGGCTGATTTGAGAGAATCAGGCTCTATTGAGCAAGATGCTGATGTAATTATATTCTTGTATCGTGATGATTATTACAATGAACATTCCGAACGACCTAACCAAGTTGATGTCATCATTGCTAAAAACCGTTCAGGTTCAATTAACACGCAAGGGATTCCAATGATTTTTAAAAAACAGTTCAGTTTATTCAAGTCTAAAACACACGCATACCAACCCGCAGGTAGTGGTTCTTCGAGTGATATGCCAGATGTATAAAAGTATGTCTTATGACATACTTTTTTTAATAGTCTTTTTGCTAAAGCGGTGCTATAATAGCTTTTGCATAAGGAGGTTATCTGATGAAAAAACCCATCCCAATTAAACGTAAAATAGATTTAACCGAAGGCAATATATTAAAAAAATTACTGATAGTCGCGATTCCCACATTATTAACAAGTCTTGCACAGATGACCTATAATTTAACAGATATGTTTTGGGTGGGTAGAGTCGGACGTATTGGACTAAATCCGATTGAAGCCGTCGCTGCGGTTGGAACAGCTGGCTATTATCCATGGTTTGGTTTTGGCATGATTTTGATTGTCAAAGTTGGTGTTAGTGTGCTCGTTAGTCAATCAGCTGGACGCAATGACAAAGCGGCAATCGAACGTTATGCCACAAATGGTATTGTATTGATGGCAATCATTGCACTTATATATTCTTTTTATGGTCTCGTGTTTACGAGTCATTATGTGGGATTATTTAATATTGAATCAGTCACGGTAGTTGAGTATGCAACCGCATACTTAAGAATTATCTCTCTTGCAGCAATGGCGATGTTTATGGTTAACTTGTTTAATGGCGTATATGATGGTTTAGGAAAAACCATAAATACATTTTACATTACTGTATCTGGCTTGATATTAAATATGATTTTAGACCCAGTATTAATTCTTGGCTTTGGTCTCGGCGTCACAGGTGCTGCGATTGCTACTGCAATTTCACAAACACTGGTTTTGGTGATTTACATCGCAATCTATGTGTCAAGACATCGACCTGTCGACATCAACTTTATCAAATATGTTCGATGGGCACCACTAAAACAAATTTTCCGTCTTGGCTTACCTGTTGGGTTGCAAAGTATGATTATGACTGTAATCTCAATTGTAATCGGTGTATTTGTTGCATCTTATGGGCCGAGTGTTATGAGTATAAATCGCGTGGGTAGTCAAATTGAAGCGTTGAGTTGGATGGTTGCCTCAGGCTTCCAAGTGGCTTTGGCCTCATTCATAGGTCAAAACTATGGTGCCTACAAAATCGATCGGGTTAAAGCAGGATACATTACAAGTCTAAAGATTTTGGTTCCTTATGGCTTGACTGTTAGCTTGATTTTATTTGTCTTTGCACGCCCATTATTCCAAATATTTATTTCAGACCCAGTCACATTAGCTGGGGGTGTAGTGTATTTAAGAATATTCAGTATCTCGCAGTTATTCATGATTTTAGAACTCATGGTTTCTGGTGCTTTTAATGGACTAGGAAAAACCAAAATACCATCAATGATTGGTATTTTAGGTAACAGTTTAAGAATACCATTTGCATTTATGGCAACAACCGCAGCAGGGATATGGTGGACCTTGTCATTGAGTAGTGTGCTTAAAGGCACCATCATTGTGGTGTTGTTTGCTTGGTACTTGAGAAAATTAATCATCCAACACAATACAGCAATAATGGTTGAAAATCTTGAACCGTTATAATATAATAAGTCGGAAAGAAAGAAATTGGAGTGATGACAATGCGTGATCGATTGGATAAAAATGTCGAGCGCTACGATACCCTTAACCGATTACTCAGCGATCCGGAGGTCACTAAAGACATCCAAAGAATGACTGAACTGTCTAAAGAGTTAAGTGGTTTAGAAAAAATTGTACAATGTTATAAAGCATTTCTAGACACAGAAAAAACCATCTCGGATTTAAAAGAAATGACGAAAGACCCTGACCCTGAAATTCAAGACATGGCGCATGCTGAACTCGATGAGAATAAAGTATTATTAAAGACGTATGAAGCCGAATTAAGATTATTATTAATCCCAAGTGACCCCAATGATGAAAAAAATGTTATTTTCGAAATTCGAGGGGCTGCAGGTGGGGATGAGGCCAATATTTTTGCTGGAGATTTGTTTCGTATGTACCATAAGTACTGTGAAACTAAAGGTTGGCAAATTGAAGTTATTTCAGCCGTTGTAAATGAAGCCGGCGGGTACAGTCAAGTTGAATTCACTGTTTCCGGGAAAAAAGTCTATTCGTATCTAAAATATGAATCTGGTGCACACCGTGTTCAACGGATTCCACAAACAGAATCTCAAGGCCGCGTTCACACATCAACTGCGACAGTGATTGTATTACCTGAGGCAGAAGAAGTTGAGGTAGAGATGCAAATGTCTGAGTTACGCATTGACACTTACCGTTCAAGCGGCTCAGGTGGTCAAAGTGTCAATACAACTGACTCTGCAGTTCGTGTGACACATTTACCGACAGGACTTATTGTTACTTGTCAAGATGGTAAAAGCCAACATGAAAACAAAGCCACTGCACTTAAAGTCATGCGTACACGTCTACATGACCTTATTATGCGTGAACAAGAAGCTAAAGAAGGTGCAGAGCGTCGCAGCAAGATTGGCACCGGAGATCGCTCTGAGAAAATACGCACATACAATTACCCTCAAAACCGTGTGACCGATCATCGCATAGGGTTTTCAATTCAACAGCTTGATCGTGTCATGGAAGGCAAATTAGATTCAATCATTGAAGCTTTAATCGCCGAAGAATTAAAACGAAAACTAGAAGGCGAAAAAGAAACGTAGAAGAGCGCTGCTCTTCTTTCAGTTTAAAGGAGTTAACTGTATGCCTAATTATCGAGATATACTATCTATTAATGAACAATATGCACTGGATAACGGTAAAGAAAATACTGCGATAAAGCTATTGTTAATGCATTTTGCGGGTTTTAAACCCACAGACTTAATGCTTAAGTTAGACCAAGAAATGGACCCAGTTCAATACCGTCGTTTTTTGTACGCGGTCGATGATTACATCAAACATAATCGCCCTATTCAACACATCACTGAAGAGGAGTTTTTTTATGGGCATCGTTTTTGCGTTAATTGTGATGTACTAATACCACGTTATGAGACTGAAGAATTGGTGACATACACACTGGATTACATTCAAGATTTTTTCGGCAGCACCCCTATTGATGTGGTTGATATCGGTACAGGTTCAGGGTGTATTGCGACTGTTTTATCTTTAGAAAACAAAAATATTAAAGCTGTAGGGACAGATATTAGCGACAAAGCCATTGATGTCGCAAAAAGAAATGCAACATCATTAAAGGCTGATGTTGAGTTTTTACAAGGTAATTTACTAGAACCGGTTCAAGACCGTAAGTTCGATGTGCTTGTATGCAACCCACCCTATATTCCAAACGACGAAGTCGTTGACCCGTTAGTAAAAGATCATGAACCACACATCGCTTTATTTGGTGGGCATGATGGTCTCGACTTTTATCGAGCACTATTAGAAAATGTTGAATCGGTGTTAAAACCACGCTACATCATTGCCTTTGAACATGCATATCACACCGCAAAAGTGTTAAAGAAAATGATAAAACAACATTTAAAAGATGTAAAAATTGTTCAACTTAAGGACATGCAAGGTAAAGATCGGATGACATTCATTTTCAAGAATTAACTAAAAAAATATTATATATATATCTATATATAAACGACACACAGTATTGACAGCCAATCAAACGATGTGGCATAATAGCGAAAAGTAAAGGAGGTCATCCAATGCGTAAATTAGTCATTGTGGAATCACCCAGTAAATCAAAAACGATTAAGCAATATTTAGGTGACCAGTATGAAGTATTGTCTTCAAAAGGCCATATCCGAGACTTGTCGATTTCTAATGTCGGGGGTTTAGGCCTTGATATAGAACACGATTTTACACCCAAATATGATGTGATAAAAGATAAGGAAAGTATTGTTAAAGAACTAAGAAAAGCAGCGAAAAAAGTTGATGAAGTTTATTTGGCCACAGACCCTGACCGAGAAGGCGAAGCCATTAGTTGGCATTTGAGTGAGGTGTTACTAGACACGAACAAACCGATGTTTCGTGTTATTTTTAACGAAGTTACTAAAAATGCTATTTTAGAAGCGTTTGAAAAACCAAGAACGATTGATTTAGGACTGGTTTCTTCACAAGAAACACGTCGTATTTTAGATCGCATTATTGGGTTTAAACTCAGTAAATTGTTACAAAATAAAATTAAATCTAAATCTGCAGGTCGTGTTCAGAGTGCGGCGTTAAAAATTCTTGTTGAAAGAGAAAAAGAAATCGCAGCATTTGACAAAGAAGAATACTGGAACATTGTCGCAGAATTTGATGGATTTAAAGCAAATCTAACGAAACTTAAAAACCGTAAAGCTAAAATTCCTAACGAAGAAAAAGCCGATCAAATCTTAGCGGAACTAACACCCGATTTTGTTGTTAGTAGAGTTGAATCAAAAGAGCGTAAACGTGATTCTAAACCGCCATTTACAACATCAAGTTTACAGCAAGAAGCCTCAAACAAACTTAATTTGAGCGGTCAACGCACGATGATGATTGCACAAAAACTGTATGAAGGGATTGATTTAGATAATGAAACAGTGGGTCTTATTACATACATGCGAACTGATTCGATTCGTTTGAGTCAATCGTTTGTCCAACCGGCTTTGCAAAAAATATCTAATGAGTATGGCAAAGAGTATGTCGGCAAACCTAAATCTGCGGGTCAAAATAAAAAAACACAAGATGCCCATGAAGCCATTAGACCTACCGACATTAAATACACGCCAGATTTTGTTAAACCATACCTTAATAAAGATGAATATAAACTATATACCATGATATATAAACGCGCAATCGCTTCACTAATGCGTCCCGCAGTTATTATGGGGATTCAAGTTGACTTAACAAATGGTAAGGCATTATTTATGGCAACCGCACAATCATTAGTATTTGATGGTTATCTGAAACTATACCATGACTACGAAAGCATTGATTTAAGCACACTGCCCGAAATGCAGCTTGAACAAATAAAACACGCGCTTAATGTTGAAAAAAGTCAACATTTTACGCAACCACCAAGCCGTTACACTGAAGCCAAACTTATTAAAGCGATGGAAGATTTAGGCATTGGTAGACCAAGCACGTATTCCCAAACCGTAACAACGCTTAAAAAAAGAAAGTATGTTAACATCGAAGAAAAAAAGTTTGTGCCTACCGAACAAGGCAAGTTAACGATTGAAAAACTGGATGCCTTTTTTAGTGACATTATCAATGTAAGTTATACTGCAGAAATGGAAAACGTGCTGGATGAAATTGCCCACGATCAAGCCAATCAAACAAAAGTCATATCAGATTTTTATTATTCATTTATTCCGATGGTCGAAAAAGCCAATCAAGAAATGGAAAAAATGGCACCTGAAACAACGGGTGAAACGTGTCCTAAATGTGGAAGTCCTATGGTCATTAGACAATCACGTTACGGTCAGTTTGAAGCATGCAGTGGCTTTCCAGAATGTAAATACATCAAACAAACCGAAAAACCCAAACGAGCTGCGAAAGGCACAGGCATAGCCTGTCCTAAATGTGGCAAAGGTGAAATCGTTGAGCGAGAAGCAACACGTGGCAAAAACAAAGGCAATAGTTTCTATGCTTGTAACAATTTTCCGAAATGCAAATACATCGTATCAAATCAACCAATTAACGCGCAGTGTCCGAAGTGCAAAGGGTTACTCGTGCAAACTGAAAATAATGGGATTCAATGTGATGATCAAAAGCAATGTGGTTATAAAAAAGACTAATTTATTATATTGGTCAAGCACACGGAAAAGCCCTTATTAAAGCTTTTTTTCAATGATAAAATACAAGCATTTAAAAATATGACATTGTGATATGAAAAGCCCTTACTTTGCTTGACACAAAATTGAAATTATGCTATTCTATATGCGCAACTGAAAAGTTGTGACTTATCCCTTACATAGCATGGTGAATAATTAATTATTCACACATCCCCTTCCTTAATCCGCCGAGAGGCGGATTTTCCCTTTATATAGGGAATTTTGATTTGTTCTAGAGATTCATCGTTGTGAAAATCATTATAACTATGGTATAATGCATATGATTTAACCCCAAGGTGGTGTATTTATGGGATTTATTAAGCAATTATTTCAATCAAAGAAAAAGGCCAACACCGCACGAAAATACAGTGTCGGGATGGCAAAAACACGTCATCAAATTAAAGGTCAACTCACGGCTTTGTTATCTTCAAATGTGGCTATTGATGAAGCGCTTTTTTCATCCATTGAAGAAGTATTTATAATGGCGGATATCGGTGTGGAAACGACCTTAGAAATTGTCGACGATTTACGTGATGCAGTTAAACTTAACACAATCAATGATGCCCAAGCATTACGCGAACAAATCGTTGAAATATTATTTAAACGCTATGTAAAAGAAACTGTTATTGACACGAACTTAAAAATATCTAAACCCATTTCCGTGCATTTGTTTGTTGGGGTCAATGGTGTGGGAAAAACAACAACCATCGGTAAAGTGGCTTATCTTTTAAAAGCCAAAGGCCATAAAGTTATGATGGTTGCTGGGGATACGTTTAGAGCGGGTGCGATTGAGCAATTACACATATGGAGCGAACGTGTTGGGTGTGATTTTTTTTCAAAACCAGCAGGCTCTGATCCGTCAAGTGTGATGTATGATGCGTTAAACTATGCAAAACAAAACGCAATAGACGTTGTACTTTGCGATACCGCAGGACGACTTCAAAACAAAAAAAACTTAATGATGGAACTAGAAAAAATACATAAAGTTATTGGTCGAGAAGTACCATACGCACCGCACGAAACACTATTGGTACTTGATGCAACGACTGGGCAAAACGGTTTAACTCAAGCCAAACTATTCGATGAAGTCACTGAACTGACAGGTGTTGTTTTAACAAAACTCGATGGCACCGCTAAAGGTGGTATCGTACTTGCGATTAAAGAAACACTCAATATTCCGATAAAACTTGTGGGTCTTGGTGAAACACTTGAAGATTTAACGTACTTTGATATTGAAGAGTATATTTATGGTTTGTTTGAGGATTTCGTCTAATGGATGCGCTCAAAAAACAAATGCATGTTAACGCTTTATTGCAGAGTTATGACGCACTTTTAACCGCTACGCAACGCTTGATTATGCATCACTATTTCTTTGATGATTACTCATTGTCAGAGATTGCAGAAATTATGAGTGTTAGTCGTAACGCAGTGCATGATTCGATTCAAAAATCTATCAAAAAACTTGAAGATTACGAGTTTAAGTTGCAAAGCATAAAACATCAAGAACAGCGATTAGAAATCATTGCTAAAATCGCCAAGATAACAAAAGAAGACCCAGTTATACAAACACTACTTGATGACTTAAAGAAGGTGAAATAAATGGCGTTTGACCAACTATCCGATCGATTACAAATGGCTTTAAGACGCATGCGTGGAAAAGCCAAGCTTACAGAAAAAGACATTGACGAGATGATGCGTGAAGTGAGGTTATCACTGCTTGAAGCAGATGTCAATTTCAAGGTCGTTAAAAGCTTTACGCAATCGATTAAAGAAGAAGCCCTAGGCGATAAAATCCTAAAAGGGCTTAACCCGGGGCAACAGGTTATTAAAGTTGTCCACGAAGCACTCCGAGATTTATTGGGAAAAGAAACCAGTGTATTCGCGTTTAAAAAAGAAGGCACACATACCGTGTTATTATCAGGGTTACAAGGTTCTGGAAAAACAACAACTGCGGGAAAACTTGCCATGTACTTACGCAAACACTACCAAGCAAAGCCATTACTCGTTGCCTTGGACGTTTATCGACCAGCCGCAGTTGAGCAGTTAAAGACCATTGGGAAACAACTCGATATCGTTGTTTTTGAAAAAGGGACAGACACCTCACCGCTCATCATTGCGACTGAAGCTTTAAAATACGCAAAAGAAAACAATCATAACGCGATTATTTTTGATACGGCAGGGCGTCTTCATATTGATGAAAGTATGATGGATGAACTCAAGCAATTAAAAACGCTGATAAAACCGGATGATATCTTACTTGTACTGGATGCGATGACAGGACAAGATGCTGTATCGGTCGCAGACCATTACCACACCCAGTTAGGCATTACCGGAAGTATTATCACCAAACTTGATGGTGACACACGTGGTGGTGCAGCACTATCGTTAAGAAAAGTAACCGATGTCCCAATTAAATTTATGGGATTGGGTGAACGTCTCGATGCACTTGAAGTCTTTCATCCTGAACGTATGGCGAGCAGAATACTCGGCATGGGGGATATGCTGACATTGATCGATAAAGTAACAGAAAATGTCGATGAAGATGATATGATGAATATTATGGAAAAAATGATGTCTGGAAAGTATAATTACGACGACTTTATCAAACAACTAAAAATGATTAAACGCATGGGCTCGTTGGGCGGTTTAATGAAATTGATACCAGGTGCCAATAAAATGCTAAAAAACAATGATGTTGATGAAAAACAACTTATTGTGGTTGAGTCAATCATTGGTTCAATGACGAAAAAAGAACGTAAAAATCCAGACCTTATTAAACAAAACAGTAGTCGTCGACGTCGAATAGCGCGTGGTTCAGGACGACAAGTCTCAGATATTAATAAGCTCATTCAGAATCTTGAGATGCAAATCTCAACAATGAAACGCATGTCACAGATGGATCCCAATACAATCAACCCCAACAATCCATTACAAAGCATGCCACAACCCCAACAAAAACGAAAAAAAGGCAAAGGGAAAAATAAAGGTGGTTTCAGATTTTAGTCTGAACCACCTTTATTTAATAATATATCCAAATGGTACTCAATCGCATGTTCTTGATTGGTATAGGGACTAATAATATCAGCCACATCTAAGAGTTCTGGATGACTGTTTGCCATTGCGATACCGATACCAGCATACTGGAGCATTTCAATATCATTATGCCCATCACCAAACGCAATAATATTTTCTCTTGAAAAACCAAGATACTCAGCCACATAATCCAACGCGGCACCTTTGTTAGTTTTGGGATTAAAAACTTCGATTACTGAACTGTAATTATCACCCCAATTACGGGCTAACATTTTCTCTGAATAGTGATTTTTAATATGAGCTTCAAAATCGTAACCACGGTTCTTTTTAGCAATTACAATACAACCATTAGGGTCACCCACCAACGTTTCATCAAATGCACCTTCAAATAAGCGTGCACCATTAAAAAAATGTAATAAGTCAGAAATATCATTACTTTGGTTCAGTAAATAAATGTCATCTCTAATTTCACAAAAAGCATTTTCAACAATTGGTTTAGTTTCTTTAAAAAGCTTAATCACATCGTCTTTTGAGAGCGTGAGAACACGCGGTTTAAAGTCATCCCGGTGTTTCGCAGTAATTAAACTACCATTATAATTGATCAACGGTGTATCAAGATTTAGCGCATCATAAAAACGTTCACTGCTTCTATAAGGCCTACCTGTTGCGATTACAACGCTATGACCCTGTTTTATAACCGATGATATATAGTCATTTGTCGACTGTTTTAAGGTGTTCCAATCGTAAAGTAAAGTGCCATCTAAATCGAGTGCTATCAAGTATTTTTTCATAAAAATCAACGTTTTTGAGAGGATTTAATTAGCTCAAAAACACACTCCTTTCAAACGAGTTTTGTTGCTAAAATTTTAAGATAGTATTAAAACGATACTTAGCTGATATTATCGCACGAATTGACAGATTTGGCAAATTTTAATTCGTTTAGTTCAAGCCATAAATTATAGTTTTATGATATAATAAAAAAAGAGGTGAGAATCGTGATAGAAATTAGTTTTGGTGGGTTAGTCAACTTTATTTTAGGACTCATATTTGGTCTCATTTTATTCACGATTACATACATCTATTTCTTAGTACGCGGCAAAAATATCGATATGGATGCGATTCATAAATCAACACAAGAAGTCGATGAAGAAGCGTTGCGTGAAATTATCATCACAAAGCAAAAAGCATTTAAAAAACGTTATAAAGCCGAAGGTTATGGCAAAGTCATTTATGATTTATCAATGGAACTTATTGAATCGATATCAAAGCATTACTTTCCAGACTCGAAACACCCGATGCTAGAACTAAGCCTCAATGAGTTTATCATGCTAAGTCATTATATTACAAATCGGGTTGATTTAATTTTAGAACAACCCTTATTAAAAAACGCACGTAATATTCGTGTGACAAACATGGTACAAGCCTATGAAATGAAACAAAGAATTGATCAGCAAAAGATTATGAAACTGGTCAAATCTAAAACGCTTCAATCAACGATGAAGATTTCTTTAGGGGCCATCAACATTTTAAACCCCGCCTATTGGTTTCGTAAACTGGTTGTATCGACCAGTGTTGATTTTGTCACCCAAAGAATAGGCATGATGATTATCGGCGTAGTCGGAGAAGAAACGAGTAAGGTCTATTCTAAAAAACTTTTCGACAAAGACATCGAGTTCGACTTAGTTGAAAAAGAATTGCGCGCTTTAGAACAAGGAGATGAGTACACGAATGATTGAGATTAACACATTAAAAGCCTATGAAGAAGTACTCGAAAAAAAACAATATTCGGTCATGGTTTTTACCAGTCATTGGTGTATTGATTGTCTCACCATTAAACCTGTCTTGAAACGATTAGAAAAATTGTATCCAACAGTCAACTTCTATTGGGTGAACCGTGAGCGTGTTTCACAGTTATCAATCCATCTCAATATAGTTGGTGTCCCCAGCTTACTATTTTATGAACAGGATCGTTGTATTGCAACATTGATCAGTAAAAAACCAAAATCGTTTAAGATGTTACAAACGTTTATTGAAAGTGCTATAAATGATGTAAGGAGTGTGAACAAAGATGTGGCTTAAACGCAAAAAGAAGTTAGAAGTTCCAATCGAAAGAACAGCAGATGATACACCGTTTAAGGTGTATGAAATTTTAACTGAAGCTGAAAAAAAGAAATATCAAAAACAACATTTTGTGTCGCCAATTTTAGGACACAATGTGAAAGATGAGGTTGTCATTCCAGAAAATGTATCACCGAAAAAAAATATGGATACTATGGATTACTTTAGAACACATCCAAAGTTAAGTAAAGACGACCGTATTCGAAAATATGGTACAGCCTACCCTGAGTTTGATTTGGTTAAAGGTAAAAACCTTAATGAAGTGCTTGCTTCCCAACAGGCACGTGTTGATAAAAAGACACCAATTGCAGAAACAGCAATTATCGAAACACCTAAAGATATGACTGAAGAGTCGCCGACACTACCACCGAAAGTCACACCAGCAATAACTGAGAAATTTCAGTTTTTAAAAGAAGAACCAATACAAACAACTGAGTTATCACACGTTGATGAAAAAGAAAAAGAACCAACACCAACACAATCATTTCAACCATCGATGGAAAAAGCAGTCACCAGTAATCCTAAGAAAGATAAAGATTATGTTTTACCACCAGCGTCATTGTTGAAAATACCAAAAGACGAAAAACCTGATCAAAGTGAGTTTATTGCACACAAAAAAGCAATCATTGACCGAACATTTTCAGAGTTTCAAATCGGTGCCCATGTACATTCTCATACACAAGGCCCAACTGTGACGCGATTCGAGATTGTTTTGGATAGCGGGGTAAGAATTAATAAAATCACCCAGCTTCAAGACAACTTAAAAATGAACTTATCCGCAGAACAAATTCGAATAGAAGCACCGATACCAGGTAAAAGCACCGTAGGGATCGAAGTACCAAACGATCAGCCTGAAACCGTTCATTTCTATAGCATCGTTGAATCTGAAGTGTTTAAAAAAGCCACCACACCACTCACCATTGGACTGGGACTTGATATTGATGGTAATGTTATCCACACTTCTATTAAAGCCATGCCACATGGGTTACTCGCAGGTCAGACTGGCAGCGGAAAAAGCGTGAGTATCAACACCGTGCTTATCAGTTTATTAATGCGACACAAACCAAGTGAACTTAGAATGATGTTAATTGATCCAAAAATGGTTGAACTTGCGTCCTTTGAAGATCTTCCCCATTTAATTACACCAGTAATAACCGATGCAAAGGCAGCCACAGCGGCACTTAAATGGGCTGTTGATGAAATGGAAAGACGATTCCAATTATTTGCGGATACCCGCGTTCGTGATTTAGATTCATACAATGTTAACCATCCACAAGACCCACTCCCATATATGGTTATTGTTGTTGATGAACTCGCGGATTTAATGATGGTATCATCCCAATCAGTTGAAGAATCAATCATGAGGTTAACACAAAAAGCACGTGCTGCTGGTATTCATCTCCTTATCGCAACACAACGCCCGTCGACCGATGTCATCAAAGGCACAATAAAGTCAAATATTCCAACCCGAATCGCATTCAGTGTTGCCAGTCATATCGATTCACAAACTATTCTTGATGCCTCAGGCGCAGAAAAGTTGATTGGTAAAGGTGATATGTTATTTATGGCGCATGGTAAAGGCAAAAAGCGTCTTCAAGGCGCCTTCATTGATGATGAAGACATTTTAGCGGTGACGGAGTTTATTCGTAATCAAATGCCCCCAGAGTATTTGTTTACTTCTGAAGAACTGATTGATCGTGCGACCAAAACATTTGAACAAGATGACTTATTACTTGATGTCGCTCGTTTTGTCATCGCCCAACAAGAAGCCAGTATTAATAAAATAAGTAAAACCTTCAATATTGGTTTTAACCGTGCACAAAGTATGGTAGAATCATTAGAAGCAGCAGGCATTGTCAGTGAAAACAAAGGGTCAAAAGCCCGTGATGTTTTGGTTGATCAAGAAGAAGCCACAACCATTATTAAACAATTGAGTTGATAAAATATGGTACACCTTAGTTCGATTAAAAAAACACAAAAAAGAGTCCGTAAAATAAAGCGAAAAGCGATTATTTCGCTTTTTAGTTTTGTCGTTATAATCAATGTCCCAATTTTGTTTAGTCAATACCAATTGTTTGACACATTTTCAAAAACACGACTTGCTCAAGTTCAGCTGATAAACAACTTAAGTATTTCGCTTCCGGATTGGGTTATGCAGCTGAATTTTTTTCACGTCATTATGGCTTTTTTATTACTGATTATGGCACTGAGAATAGCCAGTGTGAGACGTCAAAACTATACCTCAGAACGCTATCAGCGGAGAATAAAATCAGTACTAGATTATGTTGATATGGTTCAATTTTCATTCATGTTAGTTGCTACATATGTTGTTGTTAATGCGTTTTTCTTTTCATTTGCTACAATTGATGGTGCAAGCATGAATCCAACATTGTATGATAATGACGACGTCGTATTAAGTCATTTTAATATCACATATGACTATTTTGATATTATTGTTGTCGAAGTCCCTATTGCCGGCAAAGACAATCCTGATTTCTATATTAAAAGATTGATTGGGTTTCCTTACGATACGGTATTAATTGAAGGTGGTTATGTTTACTTAAATCAACAACGTATTGAAGAGCCTTATCTTCTAGAAGACACCAAAACATACTGTCCAGATCAGGCCGGATCGTGCGAGTTTGAACTGAGCGAAGGCGAGTATTTTGTGATGGGTGACAACCGTGAAAATTCGACAGATTCGCGTCATTTAGGACCGTTTCCAGAGTCTCAAATGTATGGTGTAGTGACATACCGGATTCGACCTTTTCGTTCGTTTGGCGAGGTGAACTAAATGAAACTAATTCAATGGTACCCAGGTCACATGGAAAAAACCAAGCGACAAATTAAAGAAAGATTAAAAGTTATAGATATTGTTTTTGAGTTGGTGGATGCACGGGCACCCATTAGTACGCGTAACCCAATGATAGATGCGATTACCGAACATAAACCACGCCTTATTTTACTAAACAAGTCTGACTTAGCAATCCCTAGTTTACTCGATGCATGGATTGAATACTTTTCATCACTTGGTATTAAGTCACTAAAGATTAATGCTTTAGAAGGGATCAATGTCAATAAAATTGTTGGCTATGCGCAAACGGTGTTGGCTGAAAAACGTCAAAAAGCAGTAGCAAAAGGGCTATTAAACCGTCCGATAAGAGCGCTGATTGTGGGTATACCTAATGTCGGGAAAAGCACCTTAATCAATCAATTGGTCTCCAAACGCGTCACCCGTGTTGGTGATATACCAGGGATTACGAAACATCTACAAATGATTCGTATTCACGAATCCTTAGAACTTTTAGACACACCGGGTGTTTTATGGCCGAAGTTTGACGATCAAACCGTGGCGTTAAAACTGGCTTTAATTGGCTCAATCAAAGATTCAATACTGGCCTTAGACGATGTGGCCATATACGGCATGAAATATTTGGCGTCATACCATTTAAACGCATTTAATTCCCGTTATGATATCACGGTAGACATAGAAGACATTCTCAGTGTTTTCACAGGTATCGGTCAACGCCGCGGTGCCTTAAAACCCGGTGGTAAGATTGATGATGATCGTGTTATTGATCTGTTTTTACATGACTTTAGAAACAACTATTTCGGTCCGATTATGTTAGACCGTGAGGTACCGAATGTATCGGTATGAAAAAGCTTTACTAGCTGAAGGCAAAACACATATAGCAGGGTGTGATGAAGTTGGCCGTGGCCCACTCGCAGGGCCACTTGTTGCAGCGTCGGTGATTTTAAATCCAGATGACTTAATTATTGGGTTAAACGATTCTAAACAGTTATCGATAGCCAAGCGTCACAGCCTTTATCAAGCAATAATGGACCGTGCATTAAGTGTTTCAATCGCGGTTGTGGATGTAGAAACTGTTGACAAAATCAACGTTTATAAAGCGAGCCAGCTGGCTCTAGAAAGTTCGGTATTAAAACTTAGTATAACACCAGATTATGTGCTGATAGATGCGATGAAATTAACGTTACCCATTCCCTCTAAAAGTATTATTAAAGGTGACACGTTGAGTGCATCCATTGCAGCCGCATCCATTGTGGCTAAGGTCACCCGTGATAAGATGATGATTGACTTGTCAATAAAATATCCAAAGTATGGTTTTGAACACCATAAAGGGTATCCAACAAAAAAACATTTAGCAGCGCTTAAAAAGTATGGTGCAACACCCATCCATCGAAAGAGTTTTGGTCCAGTCAAAGCGTTGTCTCAAACCCAAATTGAACTATAGGAAGTGTCTTATGATTGTCGACTTAAAAACATTGTTAAAAAAAGATCTTAAGCACGCAGTGATTGTCATTCCAACTGACACAGTGTATGGTTTAGCTACGCCGATTGATTATGATGTTGGTATTGAACGTATCTACCAAATCAAATCGCGAGAAAGTCAAAAACCATTGCCAGTTTTGTGTGCGAATTTAGACCAAGTCAAAACACTGGTTAAAGATTTTGACTCGATTGAAATCCTTGCAAAACGCTATTGGCCAGGGGCACTTACCTTAATCACCGATAAACAAGATGGGGTGTCAAACAAAGTGACCAGTGGATTACCACAGGTAGGTATTCGGATTCCTAATCATCCCGAAATATTAAAAATATTAAAAGTTGTGGGACCAATGGCAGTCACAAGTTTAAACGTATCTAACGAACCACCTGTACTAAAATTTGATGCAACGCGAGATTATGAATCTTTCGTTGATTATATACTTAAAGGACCAGATTTAGACAACCCAAGTAGTACTGTCTATGATGTTAAAAACAAAAAAATATTGCGTCAAGGTGCTGTGAACATTATTTAAGATTCATGGGCATGCTTTTCATATATATTAATAAACATGTTGAAGATTGAAAACATTTTGATATAATACTAAAAGAGAGAAGCAAAAACGAGGAGGGTATTGCATGAAAATAGCAATCGGATCAGACCATGGCGGCTATGGTCTCAAGCAACAGATTGTGGCATTTCTAGACAAACAAGGCTATACCTTTAAAGATTACGGGCACTATGATGCGTCTAGTTGCGATTACAACGATGTTGCTAAGGTGGTCGCAAACGACGTTTCAGAGGGTAAAGTAGACCGCGGTATTTTGATTTGTGGTACCGGCATTGGAATGAGTATTCAAGCAAACAAAGTTAAAGGCATACGTGCCGCACTAGTTCATGACTGCTTCACCGCAGAAATGACACGTTTGCACAATGATTCGAATGTGCTTGCAATGGGCGGTAGAGTCATTGGCATCGATTTGGCATTACATATCGTTAAAATATGGTTAGAAACACCGTTTTCTGATGCGGATCGTCATCAAAGACGGATAGATAAAATCGAAAAATAAGGGGTGTATTATGGGTAAATTAGTCATACTAGATCATCCATTGATTCATCACAAGCTTGCTAAAGTGCGTGATAAAGACACAGACACAAAAACATTTCGTGAAACCATTAACGAAATTGGTGGTTTAATGGCGTACGAGATTACACGGGATCTAGAAATTAAAGTGATTGAAGTTGAAACACCACTAGAAAAAACCACGTGTAAAGTATTAAGCAAAGACGTTATCATTGTCCCGATATTGCGTGCAGGATTGGGTATGGTTGATGGCATTCAAAGCTTAATCCCAACAGCCAAAGTAGGTCATATCGGCCTTTACCGTGATGAAAAGACATTAGAACCTCATGAATACTACGCAAAAGTACCACCAATCATTGCCCAAGCAACAGTGTTGTTGTTAGATCCTATGCTTGCAACAGGCGGTAGTGTCAATGCGGCGGTTACTGCATTGAAACTACGCGGCGCTAAAGACATTCGTTTTGTTGGTATTGTGGGTTGTCCTGAAGGTGTCAGTGTTTTACAAAACGCACACCCCGATGTGGACATATATTTAGCATCGTTAGACCGTGGTCTTAATGAAAAGAGTTATATCGTACCTGGTCTTGGTGACGCCGGCGATCGTTTATACGGCACAAAGTAATGAATGATAAGAAGTTCTTACTGAAACTATTGGCCGTTGCTTCCAATTTTGTTTTTGAAATCATGGCAGGTTTAGTCGTTGGGTTTTTATTGGGAAGATTTATCGATGGCTTACTTAACATAGAACACGTGTTAAGTATTGTTTTAATGAGTGTTTTTGCATTGGTTTCAGTAAGGAATTTTATGGTACGTGTTTACCGATTGGGAGCGAAAGATGATGATCGAAAAGACATATCTTAAGACATTCATCACTGTTTGGGTTTACGTTTTTATTGTGTCGGGGCTAGCTTATGCTGTATTTTACAACACCGAGTTGAATGCACTTAGTATTGTGTTAAGTTTTTTCTTAGGGTCTACAGTGAGTGTTATGCTGATGAGCCATCATTACAAAACGGTGATGAAAACAGTAGAAAAAGAACCTAAAGATTTACAAAAAGTGACTGTTAGGAATTACGTGTTTCGTTATGTGTTTTATATTTTGATTTTAACGATTTCAGGATTTCACCCCAATCTAATGCTTATCCCTGTATTTGTTGGGTTGACATCGTTTAAAATAGCTTTAATGATAACCATCTTTATCGCAAGAAAAGAGGTGAATAACCATGAGTGATATTTTTAATTTTACATTCACTTTTAGCGAATTATCTGTGAATTTAAAACACAGTCTTTTTGTGATTTTCATGATTATGGTTTTAGTGATTGTTATTGGCAAAAAAATAGGCAGATTAAAGCCTACTGATCGCCCGAAAGGTTTAACGTTTATTGTCATTATGGCTGTGGATATGTTAAACCAGTTCATTAAAGGTTTTTATGGTCGCCATTGGCGACGATACGCACCGTTATTACTTGCTGTATTCATGTACTTAATTTTTGCGAATACAGCAAGTCTTTTAGGACTTGCGACACCATTATCAAATGTTAACATTGCACTATCGTTTAGTCTACTTGCTTTTTTGACTATTCAAATATCGGCGCTAATGATTCGTAAACCTTGGAATCGGATTAAAGACTTAAGCAGTCCAAACGCGCTTTTGTTACCGATTAACTTGTTTGGTGAGTTTTCAACACCACTTGCGATGGGATTGCGTTTGTTTGGTAATTTACTCAGTGGCGCCGTGATTGCGGTTCTGATTTATTCATTGTTTGGTGGCGTTGGGATTCTTGGTTCTATTAGTAGTGTGCTAGCCACAATGTTTTTATTGCATCCTATCTTCAACATATTTTTTGGTGTTATCCAAGCATTTGTTTACTTTATGTTGTTAACAATTTTCTTATCAATGGCAATCGAAGAACCAGAAATAACTGCCTAGGTAAGGATAAAAAATAACTAATAAAAACCACTATAGGAGGAAAAAATTATGGAATTAGTAACAAGCGAAGCGTTTATTAGAGCATTGGCATTACTCGGTGCTGGTATTGCGATGATTGCGGGTATTGGACCAGGGATCGGACAAGGTTACGCGGCAGGTAAAGCCGTTGAAGCAGTTGGGCGTCAACCAGAAGCATCAGGAAAAATTACCGTAACAATGCTTGTTGGTCAAGCGATGGCTGAAACAACAGGTCTTTACGCATTGATTATTGCATTTATTTTAATTTTCACAACCAATATTTAATCATAGAATGGAGGCTACACCATGATGATATTTACTGAATCATCGTTTGCGAGTAGACTCGCTGAAGCCATTGATGCGTTGGTTAGTGATGGGATTATTATTAATCCAGCGGAAATGATTATTCAGTTGGTTGCGACAATTGCATTAATACTCGTAGTCAAATTTTATTTTTGGGATAAAATTACTGCGTTTTTAGAGGCACGTCAAGCCGTCGTTGATCATGAGTTAACAGAAGCAAACGAGCAAAACGCAGAGGCCAAATCAATCCGGATTGAAGCTGAAAAGACACTAGAACAAGCAAAACAGGAAGCGAAAATGATTTTAGCTGAAGCAAAAACACGGGGTGAAGACACACGTCGTAGTTTGATTGCAAAAGCAAAAGATGAGGCTACACATATTAAAAAAAGCGCACAAAAAGATTTGGCTCAAGACATTGCGATCGCGCGTGCAAACATACGTAATGAAATCATTGATATTGCGACCGTTTTAACCGAAAAAGCCATTGCGGCTGAAATTGACCAAAAAGTGTATGATCGTTTAATTGATGATGCCATTGAGGCGGTTCAAAAACAATGAGTGCGCTGAGTGGACAATACGCAACCGCACTTTTTCAGCTGGCTTTAGAACAAGACACACTGGATGATGTTCAAACCTCATTAGAAACTTTTCTTCAAGGCATTAGCACCGAAGATGAAATACTATTTTTACATCCTAAAATTACTAAAAAACAAAAAAAAGACATCATCGAAAGTATGCCAATTAACCAAATGGTCAAAGACTTTTTACGTGTAGTGATTGATAATAATCGATTTGAACACCTTAAAGCGATGATGAATGATTACCAACTATTGGTAGAAAACCAAGGTCAAGTCATGCGTATTACAGTCTTTAGTGGCAAACCATTAGCA
>SKFU01000072.1 GCA_007117835.1 Candidatus Izemoplasma sp.
GAAGCAGTTCAAGGTGATGTCGCTAGAATACTATTTTACATGACAGTTGCTTATGATTATTTAACATTGGTAAATCACACACCAAACACGCATGAGATGGGCAAATTAGATACTTTAATTACTTGGCATTTCATAGACGAAGTCGATGTTTTTGAGATCAATCGTAATAATGTTATTTTCTCTTATCAAAGCAATCGTAATCCGTTTATTGATTATCCGCACTTAGTCGAACTGATTTGGTTTGATAATCCGAGTATTCCGTTACCAAACTAACAAAAAAACACCATTGCACTTCAATCTGTGCAATGGTGTTTTTATATATTTTGAACTTGCTGTTTCAAGCGTGTGTTTAAGCCATATCCAAAGCCTAAGAAAGCATAAAACACCGGTGCTACAGAAATGATTTGATCATTAAACACACCAGCAATTAAATAGCCGATTATGCCACTAAACACCCCCAATGAAATTAGGGACTCAAAGGAGTTTAATCGTGATTTAAGAATGAGTTTAAATGCATTAACTAAATAAACAACGATCCATGTCAATATTAAAATCAATGAAAGAACACCAGTGTTTACTGCAATTTGAACATACATATTGTGTGCTAAAATATGCGCAGTAATTCTTGAACTCGCCGTCGCAGAACTGTTAAACCTTCCTGCAAAATCACGTTGTGGGTAATGGTGCGGTAAATGATCTGGACCGTAACCGATGATGACACTATTTCTAAGCAATGGGATTGCTAAAGACCAAATGCGACCTCTGCTTGAAGCCATCTGTTCACGACCTTCTAATAAACTGAAACGAAGAGGATTATCAATGCGTTGTTCGACACCGCCCACACCGACTAAGGCAAAGCCTTCTTCGATGAAATAAAGATAAAAATCCGTATGGTATGCATAGACATGCAGTCGATGTTCACTCGCTTGAACAATAAACTTGAACTCATCATATAATGGATTAACAAGCGTAATCGTGTTACCATCCCTGTTTGTACCAATACGTCTACCATCAATTGTTTCAAAAATAAATTGATTCACATCATAACGTATTCGTAAATCTTGATCATTTGTAAAAATCTCTAAAGCATGGCCATCAATCGTAAGTTTCTCGAACTTTACCCTGTCAGGATCATAATCCTCAATTGCAAACTCATCTAAAATATTGTTCGTAAAACGCGTTAAAATGTTTTCATCGACAAAATGATTTAACCCATAGACAAAACCACCAACAACCAGTAAAAACAGTGCGAAGTCTTTCAAGCGCTTTATCCATAGTGGGCTTGTTACTAGCACTAAGAAGACTAACACAGGAACAGTACCAAAAAAACCAGCTCTTGAACGAGATCCTAACAAAATTACAACCATGGCGATAAAGTAGATGGTCGTTAAAGCGAAAAATTTAAACTTACGATGATAAAGTACGAGCACAAAAGCCAATGGGATGATCAAAACCATGTAACTGCCTACAAAATTCGTATTGTACATCGTTGCATAAATTTGTCCGCGTGTAAAGGTAAACTTCAGTTCACCGATTCGCTCATGTAACACAGGTGGTAACATAATATACTGTGCGATGGTTGTTTGAAACCAATCACGTTCTAAAAACTGACTTAAACCAATCCCAAAAACAACCATTGAAGAAACAACTAAAACAATGATAATGGCCTGTATTTGGACTTTGCTTCTTAATAAATGTCTACCAAAAAAGACGAGCATACCATATCCAATCAAGACCATAACACCTTGATGTAATTCCACAAAACCACGCCAAGCCACGGTCGAATCTTGAGCTCTTAACGCCGATGCAATCACCAATATAGAGTACACACCAATCAAGGCATCCATCCAATCAAACTCAAAATCAACCAACTTACTCCGCCATAAATAAACCATAATCGCACCTTGTGTTAACCAAGCCAACACAAAATACAACGATTTATAATAACTAAAGAAATCCAATCTGAAACCAGTCTGATAAAATAGCCACGCTTCATAATCAGTTAAAGGCACCGCTTTTGCAAAAACCAGTAGTGGCACAACCCCAACGATAAATAAAAGCGGTAAAATGTGAACCCATGTTAATGTGATTTTTTGGTGTCGATATCTTTTCTTCGCCATACACATCTTCCTTCATAAGGTTATCTATTGAATGATTAACATTATTGTATCATGTTATAGTCACTATGACTAGTAGGTCAAAAAGTCTCTTTCTCATATGACAAATCATTGCAATTAAACCCATGTTTTGATACAATAAAGACAATTTTAAAGTTCATAAATCCTATTTTCTATGCCATTATCTAGGAGTCCATCACTTGAACAATCCATCAACTAAGAAAATCTATCTCATCACACCACACATGAGTGACAATGCGTATGAGCTAAAACATATTCACACGGCATTTGAAACCAATTGGATTGCACCTATTGGTGAAAATATCACCGTTTTTGAACAGGGCTTAAAAGCCTATTTAAACGTGCCTTACGCAATGGCTTTATCAAGTGGCACTGCATCTTTACATATGGCATTAAAAGCGATACAAATAAAACCAGGTGATGTTGTTTTATGTCAAGACTTAACCTTTGCGGCCAGCGTTTTTCCAGTGCTATATGAACAAGGGATTCCCGTCTTTATAGACAGTGACCTAGAAACTTGGAACATGTGCCCGATCGCACTCGAAAAAGCACTAAGAGAAGAAGCTAATGTTAAAGCAGTAATTGTTGTGCATCTTTACGGGTTACCCGCAAACATCGAAATCATTAAAGATTTATGTCACAAATACAATGTCATGTTAATTGAGGATGCCGCAGAAGCACTTGGCGCAACCGTGAACCTCAAGCAATGTGGCACCTTTGGTGATTTAGGAATCTATAGTTTTAACGGCAGTAAAGTGATTACCACCTCAAGTGGTGGAATGGTCGTCACACATAACGAAAGTTATTACAAAAGAATTCAATATGTATCCAATCAAGCCAAAGCACCAACACGTCATTACGAACATCATGACATTGGCTATAACTATCGATTAAGTAATGTCTTAGCCGGTATCGGTGTTGGACAATTAAACGTATTAGAACAAAGACTGGCGCGTAAACGCGCTATTTATGCGTTGTATAAAAAACATTTAAGTGGTTTAGATGGTGTCACAATGATGCCAGAAAACATTCATATGAATCCAAGTTACTGGTTATCATGTTTCTTAACAACAAAAGTCAATCCGTTAACAATCATTGAAGCGCTAGAAACCAATCATATTGAAGCCAGACCATTATGGAAACCAATGCACCAACAACCGATATTTAAAGACTTTACGCAAGGACCTTTAAAAAACAGTGCATATTTATATGAACATGGTGTTTGTTTACCCTCAGGCACTGCATTAACCGATGACGATATTATGCGAATCATTCACGTGATTCAAGGATGTTTTTAAAATGAAATCTTATCGAATTATTAAACGCATTTGTGATATCGTTTTTTCACTGATTTTAATCATCGTATGCTTGCCTTTAATGATTGTGATATCATTCATCATTAAAATCAGTGATGTTAAAGCACCAATCCTTTTTAAACATCAAAGACCAGGGGTTAATGAAAAACCCTTTTACGTACTTAAATATCGCACCATGCGTTTTTCCAAAGAACCGCTCAGCGATCAAGAACGGCTGACATCACTTGGGCGTATCTTAAGAAAATTCAGCCTCGATGAACTACCACAACTGTACAATGTTTTAACCGGTGAGATGAGTTTTATTGGACCCCGTCCATTACTGATGAGTTATCTACCTTATTACACTAAAGAAGAACGCATTAGACATACCGTAAGGCCAGGTATCACAGGACTTGCACAAGTCAATGGTCGTAACCACTTACCTTGGGATGAGCGTTTAGCAATGGATGTTCATTATGTCGAAAACCTCAGTGTAAACCTTGATATTAAAATACTCATAAAAACGATCCTAAAACTGTTTAAAAACCAAGAAGTGATAGTCGATACTTATGCCATTGAAGGAAACCTCGCAGAACAAAGACACACGCTTAAGCAGGTGGAATGAATGAATGTACTCATCTTAAGTTGCGGTAGCCGCAACTTACTCGTCAAATATTTCAAAGAAAAAATCAATCATCAAGGCAAAGTGATTGCCGCAGATTGTAGCCCTTTAGCCCCTGCCTTATATGAAGCACACGACTACGTGATTGTGCCGCGCGTCGATGATGAACACTACTTAGATACAGTCTTAGATATTTGTAAAACCAAAAATATTCAAGTCCTCATTAGCTTAATCGACCCCGAACTCACACTGATAAGTAAACACGCTGAAATGTTTCATAATCACAATGTTTTACCAATTGTCTCATCGTATGAAGCAATTATGCGTGCCTACAATAAACACGCATTTACTCAGTACTTAGACCAACATGGTTTTGACATACTCAAAACCTGGGATGATCTCAATCTATGTTTAAAAGATATTGATAATCAAGTAACCCAGTTTCCACTTATTGTGAAACCTCTTTATGGCAGTGCCAGTGCCTATCAAGACATCGCCATGCATAAGGATCAACTCAATGCTTACTTTAACTTGAATACACCCAAAGTGATACAAGAGCATATCGATGCGGCCGAATATGGTGTGGATTGTTATGTCGATATGCACACCAAAAAGCTTGTTTCGATGTTTATCAAACAAAAACTGCGCATGCGGGCTGGTGAAACAGATAAATCTGTGTCTGTGCACCATCCCAAAATTCAAGCAACCATCGAACGTTTTATTGACATGAGTGATTACTTCGGCATCTTAGATTTTGATGTGCTGGTAAAAAATGATATCGTCTACATTCTTGAACTGAATCCCCGCTTTGGTGGTGGCTACCCACATGCTCATGCATGTGGTGTTGATATGATTCAAATGATCCTTAACAACGCGAAAGGGATAGAAAATACACCGGAACCAATCAACTATCAAGAAAATATTGCCATGATGAAATACAGTGTAGTTCAAATTAAGCACCTTGATTCTAGAAAGAAGGATAACGATGCGTAGTCCATTAAGACATAGACTCGATCACATGTATGGTGTCATTGAACGCAGTTATCGCGTTTATAAAGCGAGAAAACGCGCCAAACGCTTATCAAAACCTGTCAAACTGACACCCGAGTTAAAACGCATGTACAAAGAACAAGTCATACCGTATTGGAAACCTTATGGGATTAAACCCCCACTATCTTCGGTGAAGATGTTTTACCGTATCCATGGTGTGATCGACCCAACATTTATCCCAGACACCATCTGGTATGGCAAGATTCTTCCTTATTTTAGCAATGCATCATTCCGTCGTGCCATTGAAGATAAAAACTATCATGATGTATGGTTCCCGCATATCAAGCGACCAGAAACGATTGTCAAAAACATCGCTGGCATTTACTATGATGCTAACTCAAACATCATCGATAAAACAACCGCCATCAACTTATGTTTAAAACAAAAAGAAGGTATTATCAAGCCTTCAATTGATACGGGTGAAGGGCGTTTAATTAAACGCTATGATACCTATACTGAAGATTCAGAGATTGCATCTATCTTTGAACAATTAAACAGCAATTTCATTGTTCAAAAAATCGTGAAACAACATGCTAAAATCAATGCACTGCATCCGTACTCAGTCAACACAATTCGGATGACATCATTTCTTTTTGACAATGAAGTGCATATACTATCAGGCATCTTTAGAATTGGACAAAATAAAAACTCTGTTGATAACTTTGCCCAAAAAGGGATTGCATCACCGATTGAACCAAATGGTACCTTAAAAGGCAAAGCCATTGGTATCGAACTCAACTGGATGCGTGAGACACCTGATAAACAATCTTTAAAAGATTTTAAGATACCAGGGTATCAAAACATTATTGATGTGATTAAACAAGAACACTTAAAACTCGCACATTTTAAAATCATTGGTTGGGACTTTTCAGTCGATGACACTGAAACACCGATATTAATCGAGTTTAACACCAGTCCGAATCAAACACAAATCATCACAGGACCGATGTTTCAACATTTGACCCAAGCCGTATTAGAAGAAGTGTTTATTAAAAAAACGTATCAAAAAAGTCAAAACTAAGATGTGATACTATGGAACAACTCCGTGCAGTTAAACAGTTTTATCAGTTATTTACACCACGCGAAAAATCACGCGCATGGCTTGTTTTTTTTGCGAGTTTTTTAACTGCACTGACACAAGCCTTAGGTATTTTCTCATTTTTCCCATTCATTAACATTATTATTGATCCAGCCATCATGTATCAAAACACAACCTTGGTTTGGTTGAACGGCTGGTTGCAGTTTACCGACCAACAGTTCATCATTTTTATGGGTGTCGTCGTGTTCTTATTCATGATTATATCTTCTTTCCTTGCAGCACTCACGATTTACTTAAAAGTCCATTTTGTCATGGCCATCAATCATCAATTATCGGTACGTCTTATGACTGTCTATATTCATGAACCGTATGAGAGCTTCTTACATCAAAACACGACGGAGATGGCTAAGAACATATTAGATGAAGTTAACCACCTTACAGGCATCTATTTATTTGCAGTGTTTGAAATGATTATCAATGGGTTTATGTTACTGTTAATTTCCGTGACATTACTCTTAATCAATCCACTTGCAACACTGATTGCCACAAGCTTTTTCGGTATCATTTATGGACTCTTAAACCACTTCATTAGAAACCGCTTAAGACGTAAAGGAAAAGAACGTATTGCGGCCAACCAAAAAAGGTTTAAAACAGCACATGAAGCCTTGAGTGGATATAAGAGTTTAAAAATTAATCAAGCAGAACCTTACTTTATAAGTCAGTACCGTGAACACTCAAAAGCATTCGCAA
>SKFU01000026.1 GCA_007117835.1 Candidatus Izemoplasma sp.
GAAGTATGGTTAAATTATGGATTAAAAAGGGTGATGTCACAGTCAATGCGTGTGTTGTAAAAGACCCATCAATGACGATTGATCCAAATCACGATGTGATTGCCTTTCGTGATGAAACCATCACTTATGTTGAAAATTTCACGGTGATGATGAACAAACGTGCAGGTGTGGTCAGTGCGCGAAAAGATACCCGACATACCACTGTATTTGATGATTTAAGCCCAGCGCATCGTTACGATCATTTAAGCATCGCAGGGCGTTTGGATAAAGACACGGAAGGTTTGATAATACTGTCGACGGATGGCGACTTAATTCATCAGTTGACCCATCCGAAAAAAAATGTGTTTAAAACATATCTTGTTGTGTGTGATCGTTTAATCGATTCGGTGCAACCTTTGCTTGAACCAATGACGCTTTTAGATGGTAAAAACCAACCGTATACACCACAGATGCCCATCATAGTTTTTCACAACAAAAACACGGTTGAACTTAAAATAAAAGAAGGTAAATTTCATCAAGTTAAACGCATGTTTCAAGCGATTGGACATGAAGTCGTTTATTTGAAACGTACGGCGATTCATCATGTGATTTTGGATGCCACATTGAACCCTGGACAATACCGCATGTTGACAGAAATAGAGCTGGCACAATTAAGAAAAAAGTAGTCATTTCAAAGCTGAAATGACTACTCAATTAATGCAACTTCAGAACGGATGATTGACTTTAAGACATCGACTGTATATTCGATGTCTTTTTCTTGCATCGTTTCAGCAATGGAAAAACGCATTGAGCCTTTAATATAGTCATTAGGAACATTCATGGCCCTTAAAACATGGCTGGGCTCGATGCTTTCAGAGTCACAAGCACTGCCTAAAGTTACGAAAATATTGCGTTGGTTTAAAGCAAAACTCAGCACTTGAGCATCTTGATCTTTGAAACCTATATTCAGTGTTGCGAGTAATCTTGGTTGATTAAGTGACGGTCCGTTTAATCGATAATCAAGTCCAGATTCATTGAGCTTTCTAAGTAAGTGATGTGCCAAATGATTGGTTTTGTTTTCCCGAACATCTAAATTTTCAATCGTTTCTTTTAATGCCGTTTCCATTCCAATAATACCAACAAGGTTTTCTGTCCCTGCGCGCAGTTTGAACTCATGCTGCCCACCATGCATCTGTGGGATGATTTCTACGCCTGGTTTTTTATAAAGTAGGCCTGCGCCTCTTGGACCAAAAAATTTATGGGCACTAAAACTTGCCAAATCGCAACCTAGCGCGGTTAAATCAATGTGTTTATGCAGTGGCACTTGAACCATATCTAAATGCAGTAAGGCACCATGTGACTTTGTGAGTTTTTTGATGGTATCAATGTCTTGAACTGTGCCGACTTCATTGTTCGCATAGATAATCGAAACCAATGCAACGTGATGCTTTTTCAATGTTTCTTCGAGAATAGCTAAATCCAAATAGCCACGTGTATCCACGGGAATGTAATGAACTTTAACCCCGAGTGTTTCTAAAAAAGCAGTTGTGTAAGATACTGAGTGATGCTCAATCGTTGAGGTGATGACATCACCACCACGATTGGCATAATACACACCCTTAAGGGCTAAATTGTTAGCCTCAGTCCCTGAACTTGTAAAAATAATTGATTGACGGTCAACATTCAACATAGAGGCAATATTTCTTTTTGCTTGATTCATTCGTTTACGGGCTTGAATGCCTAGTGTGTGTAAGCTTGAGGGGTTCGCATAATAGGTGTTTAAAGCATCATGCATGACCTTGATAACCGATGAACTGGGTGGTGTGCTGGAGGCGTTATCAAAATATATCATCGAATCATCCTTTCTTATGAATGCGTATTTTCATCACATCGTCAACATCAAGAAATCCGAGTACATCAGGGTAATCTTTACCCTCGATGGTATTGTTTTCTCCAAATAAACTGAGTAATTCTTCAGCAAACTCTTTGACGATAAACGATTGGTGGATGATACAAGGATTGTCGTCATCAAAAAGTTCTATGCTGCGCTTGATAATCTCATTGTGGTGCACAGGCAGGTTAAGAATTTTTCCTTTAAAAAGTGTTACATCATTCATTTCTATGATAATTTTGGTTTTCATTAAAACAACCCCCCTAACCATTGAATGAGTGAAATGTCAAGCACATCGAAGAGGAAGTAAAACATCATTAAGAAAAAGAAAATGCTGGTCGCAAGTTTAATCATTGGGAGTCGTTCTCTAATAAAGTTTGAAATCCCCATAATGTTACGCGAATAAATGGCAATGCTCGCAATCACAATTAACGGAAGAACAAAGATGATATTAAATACAAACAAGTAGATGTAACCTGTGGTTGGATGTACAGAACGAATGCTTATCAAAATTAATCCGTAGACTTGTCCAGTGCACGCAGCTTCAGTAAACGCCACGACAACACCGATTAAAAACGGGATACCAATGGCTAAAAACGTACGTTTAACACTCGGTTTTTCGTCTGTGATTGCGCGTGTGAACTTAGACATAAACCGTTTATTAAAAGCCTGTATAAATTGCGGTAATTGATTTTTTACTTTACTGTAATCTTGTTTTCTTGTGACCATAAAGTCATAAAATGTAATGGCAAACAAGACCAAACAGAGTGCTGCAAAACCAATGTAAAGCCCAGTTTGAACGGTATTGATTTGAGCTGCATAGGTTTGCATGAGTGTAAACAAGAAGATACCGATTAAGAAGTAAGTTATAAAAATTGCACCGATATAAGATAAACTGATCATTAACAATGTCTTTCTGTCTTTTAAAACCCCGACCATTGATATAAACATCAACAACATCGCAATCGCGCAAGGATTGACACTGTCAATTAACCCAGCAACAATAACGCGCAACAACCCAGAAAAACCCGTTAAGGAAATATACTCGTCAGGGACGTTCAACAATTGATTTTGCGCGCTTGCGAACAAATCACCCCGATAATAGGCATTGATAATCGCTTGACCACCGAAATAATAATCCTCCCCAGCAAACATTAATGGCGTATAACGTTGTCTTGCAGGTACGCGGTAAAAATCACTGTACGCACTCATTCTTTCGATGTTTTCATCATAACGCAAATCTTTAATGATAATGGTAACGCCTTGTGCTTCAAGTAACGGCAGTATCCCGGCATCATCGATTGCTTGGCAACCCTCGCAGTTCTCAACATAGAAATAAACTATTGTTGGACCATCTTGGACCTCTAAAGACAGATTTAAACTATCCGCATGAACCACTTCGGTCGGTCCAAAAAATAAAAGTATTGCAAGCGCTAAGAATATAAACCGTGCAGTTTTTTTCATAGTGAGTAGCCTCATTTCAAAGTCAAGTTTGTTAGAAATATTCCGTCTAAATTATAACAAAAAAACACGTAAAAGTCCTAGATATTAGTAAAAAAACCATAATTTCTAAAGAAACCATTTTAATCGATTCTCATGGCTTTCTAAAACGTCTTAGATTATGGTATAATACTACCGGTGATAATAATGAATCAAACGACGATTGAAAAGGCTTATGAACTCATTGATGAAATAAAGCAATCTAAACCGTATCAAGCATTTATTGAGGTTAATAACCAAATTGCACAAGACAGTAATATAAAACTGTTGATTGACGTTTTTCAAACGGCTCAAGAACACTATTACAGCGTCAAACAGTATGGGACACACCATCCCGATTATGCACGCTATTCAAAACAACTTATCGACGCTAAAGAAACCTTATATAACAATCCATTAGTAAAAGAGTATAAGCAACTAGAAAAAGCATTGCAACAGACATTAGATACGATTGCTGCTGAACTAAGTCACGCTGTATCTAAGTATATTAAAACACAAACATCCATAAAAATTTAATGATGTGAGGTCGACTAAATGTTAAAACGTATGTGTCTAATTATTTATTTTAAAAACCCAAAAGTACTGAAAGATCTTAAAAAGATCGGGAACATTACATACTTTCACAAGAAACGTCGCTACGCAGTGATGTATGTAAACCAAGAAGAAACAGAAAAAATGATTGAGCGTATAAAACAGCTCAAGTACGTTAGAAATATCGAAGAAAGCGCACTTGATCAAAGCCAGTACGAAATCGAATTCAATGTTAAGCAAAAAACCTTGACAGACGATTAAAACCGTGCTATACTCCTTTAGGAACGAAAACAAGGAGGATATAAATATGGCTGTTAAACTACGTTTACAACGCTTCGGAACACATAAACGTCCTTACTATCGCTTAGTTGTTGCGGATTCACGCATGAAACGCGATGGACGTTACTTAGAAATCATTGGGACCTATGATCCCACAACCCAACCAGAAACGGTTACAATTAACGAAGAGCGTGTTATGATTTGGTTAGCTCAAGGTGCGCAACCAACAGACACAGTAAAAAATCTATTTACGAAACAAGGTATTATTGCAAAATTTCGCCAACAAAATAAATAGTAGAGGGTGTGACAAACCATGGCTGTGAATTATGAAAAGCTTATCAAGGATTTGGTAACCCCGTTAGTGATACATCCTGAAGATTTAGAAGTGAAATGCTTATCAGAAGATGATCACATGATTACGATGCAAGTGATGGTTAACACAGATGACTTGGGTCGTGTCATCGGTAAAAATGGCCGCATTGCGAACGCAATTCGAACCATAGCCTATGCCAGCGCATCACGTCAACATAAAAAAATTACAATCAACATCGATGCTTTTTAGGCTGTCATTCCAGACAGCTTTTTTTCTTGTTTATCGAATGTAAAATCGGTACAATATAAGTATCATAACTCAGGAGGTCTTAGATGGAAACGCTGCGTGTTCAAAACATTAGAAAAACCTTTAAACTATCAAAAAAACAATGTAAAATTGAACAAACTGAGACAAAATTGAAAGTTGCAGTCGATGATGTAACTTTTACAGCATATCCGGGTGAAATATTTGGGTTACTTGGACCGAATGGCGCAGGTAAAACAACCGTTATGCGCTGTATTGCAACGCTGATTAAAGCGGATAAAGGTGATATATTCGTTGGCGCGCATAGCGTGCTAACACAAAGTCACACTGTACGTAAAAAACTTGCGTTTTTAACGCATGAACTCAAACTAGAAGATCATTTCACGCCGAACTTTCTTTTCAAGTATTTTTCACGTTTACATGGCGTTGAAGACGCAATCGCGCTTGAAAGAAAGACCGAGTTGTTTAACCGATTTGGTATCGATAAATTTCAAGAAGTTAAAGTCGCTGATTTATCGACTGGAATGAAACAAAAAATATCCATCGCGATTTCTTTAGTGCATGACCCCGATGTGATTATTTTTGATGAACCGACCAATGGTCTTGATATTTTAACCGCAAAAACTGTCACCGATTACTTACTTAATTTGAAAGACCGAGGTAAGACAATCATTTTATCTACGCATATTTTACAGGTTGTTGAAAAAATGTGTGACCGTGTTGCCATTATCATTGATGGAAAAATTCAAGTGTGTGATACCTTAGACGATTTACTGACAGCGAATAAAAACGAAGATTTGGAATCACTATTTTTTAAGTTGATGCTGCAGACCTCAGGTGAATCATATGCGTAATGTATGGACGATATTTAAAAAAGAAATATACCGTGTTGTGAGTGATAAACGTTTGGTTATAACAATTTTTTTAGTCCCAGGATTAACAATTTATTTGATGTATTCTATACTTGGCAATGTCATTCAAGATCAAATCACATCGGTTGATGAACATCGAACAATAATTCAACAAGTGAACATGCCTAATGAGTTTAAAACACTATTTGAAACACAATACTCAGTCGATATTCAACCACTAACTTTGACGACTGATGAAGCGATTAATGATGCAATAATGGATGGACGTGTGGATGTCATTCTACGGTTTGATTCTGATTTTGAAATCGCCATTGAAACGATGAACACAGTGCCTCAAATTGAAGTATTTTTTAACCAGAGTCGTCAAAATTCAAGCATGGGTTTTTCCCGAGTTCTCAGTGTTGTTAATCAATACCGAGAAATAAAAGTGATAGATCGCTTGAGTGATCCTAATGATTACTTCGTGTTTAATGTACACAGCGAGAATATTATGGATGAATCGGTTGCGACTGGACAAGGTGTTGCAATGTTACTCCCGATGTTGGTTGTTATCTTCTTGTTCGCAGGCGCAATGAGTATCGGTCCTGATGCGATTGCAGGTGAAAAAGAACGTGGCACGATTGCAACATTACTCATCACGCCGATTAAACGCCGCGACATTGCTTTAGGAAAAGTCTTAAGTTTGGCAGTACTATCATTTGCCAGCGCACTGTCTTCTTTTATTGGCGTGTTGTTTAGTTTGCCGACATTACTTCAACTGGATGGCGACCAGGCAAATATGGGCATCTATGGTTTTCAAGAATATGTCGCGATCTTACTGGTATTAATGTCGACAGTGCTCTTTATTGTGGGTATTATTGCTGTGATTAGTGCGTATGCAAAAACAATAAAAGAAGCCTCTATGCTGATTATGCCACTGTACTTTATAGCGATTATTGTGGGGATACTTAATTCCTTCTCAACGGATACTCACACCGATTTGTGGATTCATTTTGTGCCAATATATGGCAGCATCAACCTGTTATCGAATATATTTATGTTTAACTGGCAAATGCTGCACCTTATTGTTATTATTGTGACATCAGTAATCTATACAGGCATTTTCGTCATGATATTGAATCGCATGTTTCAATCAGAAAAAATTATGTTTAAAAAATAGTATGGTGGGGTGAAATATATGTATATAGCCATTGCGACTATTGCCAAACCGCATGGATTAAAAGGCAGTGTACGGGTAAAAACTGACAGTGATTTCAAAGAAGAGCGTTATCAAATTGGTAATCAATTGTTCATCCAAACACCTAAAGGAAAAATCACTGTGACAGTATCGGGTTTTTTTGAAAAGGGTCGTTATGATGTATTGAGTTTTAATGAGTTTGATACAATCGAAATGGTTGAACCCTTAAGAAATTGTGTGATTGAGATACACCAAGACACACGTCAAGCATTAAAAGAAGATACGTATTATTTCAGTGATTTAGAAGGATTGAACGTGTATCAAAACAATCACCATGTGGGTACCGTTAAAAACGCTTATGAAGTGCCGCAAGGGACGATGTTACGTGTTGTTAAGCTTGATAAAAAAGAAGCGTTAATACCTTTCTTAAAACAGTTTGTGACTGCGGTTAATCTTGATGAAAAGCGCATTGATATCACAGATTATGAGGGGTTAATATGATTATTGATGTGTTGACTTTATTTCCGGATATGATTCATCCGGTGATTCATCAATCAATTATTGGCCGTGCAATATTAGAAGAAAAAGTTGAGATTCGTGTGATTGATTACCGTGAATATAGTGAAAACAAACATAAAAAAGTCGATGACTCACCTTATGGTGGTGGTGCGGGAATGGTTTTAACAGTACAACCCGTTGTTTCCGCACTCGAACAGATTCCAGGATATCAAGAAGCGACCAAAATATTAATGACGCCACAGGGAGTACCTTATGCTCAAAAAACGGCACATAAACTTGCCTTAAAAAAACATCTCATTATTTTGTGTGGTCATTATGAAGGGTATGATGAGCGTATCCGGGACTATTTCGATCTTGAAATTTCGATTGGTGATTATGTGCTAACAGGAGGCGAATTATCAGCACTGGTTGTCGTTGACAGTGTGATTCGCTTGATTCCCAATGTGTTAAATAATGCCGGAAGCGCGGTTGAGGATTCATTCAGTGATGGGTTACTTGAGTATCCTCACTATACAAGACCACCAGAATTTAGAAATCAAAAAGTACCTGAAGTTTTACGCTCTGGTAATCACGAAAAAATAAAGCAATGGCGTTACGAGCAATCACTCAAGCGAACAATAGAGCGCCGTCCTGATTTATACAAAGTGTATCTTAAAAAAAAGTGAAAAGTATTGCCTTGTTAAAGTGTTTATGCTATAATCATATGCGCTGTAAAACAACCTGTTCCGCTGGATCACCATATCTATGAACAAGTGAAGAAAAATAGGAGTGATATTATGAGCCAGCAATTAATTAGCGAAGTAACCAATGGCTACCTGCGTACTGATGTCCCTGAATTTCGTGCGGGTGACAGTGTAAAAATCTCTGTAAAAATTAAAGAGGGAAGCCGTGAACGTATTCAGATTTTTGAAGGTTTAGTGATTAAGAAACAAGGTGGCGGTGTCAGTGAAACGTTTACTGTAAGAAAAGTATCTTACGGTATCGGTATTGAACGTACTTTCCCAGTACACTCACCATCACTTCAAAGCATTCAAGTGATGCGCAAAGGTAAAGTTAGACGTGCTAAGTTACATTATATTCGTGGACTTTCTGCGAAACAATCTCGTATTAAAGAACGCCGTTAACAACCGAATGAAAAGCCACCTTATACAAGTGGCTTTTTTATTTTTAAACCGATAACATAAAAACCCAATGAAAACGTTTGAAAACATTTTCATTCAATGCTATAATAACAAAAGAAAGCAGGTGGTTTCATGAGTAAAGCAACAATTTATGATGTGGCTGGCGCAGCACGAGTGTCTTTAGCAACAGTCTCACGTGCGATTAATAATCCAGAAAAGGTCAAGCCAGAAACCAGAGAGCGTGTTTTGCGTGTAATTGAAGATTTAGGCTATAAACCAAACGCTTTTGCAAAGGGGCTTGCCAGTAGAAAATCAACCACAGTTGCGGTGATTGTTCCTGATATGAGTCGTGCCTCGATTGCGGAAATGATGAACGGTATTGCTGACATTGCGCGTGTTTATAAATATGCGATTTTGCTTTATATTCTTGACTCCGAAGATTCTTCTGAAGAAGATATATTGAAAGAAATTGTGGCTGCTCAAGTGGATGGCATACTGTACTTGAACGATGAAGTCAATGCGCGTCAATATGCATTTTTACAACGCATTCAAAACGAATATCAAATACCGGTTGTTTTAACCAATACCATTTATCCTGGACATGAAGATATTCCAAGTGTCTCTATCGATTATGATAAGGCTGGGTATGAAATTACCAAAGCACTTATTGATGAAGGACGCAACAACATTTTCATGGTTTCTACTGTACGTAAGTATATGGTAAATGACCAAAAAGAATCAGGGTATTTACGTGCAATCGAAGAAGCAGGGCTAACCCCTAGAATTATGCGTACTTCAGGACGCGTGTCAATCAATACAGAACATTTCAATGAGTATTTTAAAAACCATAAAGTTGATGGTATTGTTGCGGTTCGTGACTCGATAGCCGTCTCGTTTATGAATGTTGCAAGAGCCAATCATGTTAAAATTCCTGAAGATATTTCTGTTGCAGGATTTCAAAATACTAAATACGCAATACTTGCACGTCCACAATTAACTTGTGTTGATGTCCCAATCTATGATATCGGTGCGGTGGGCATGAGACTCTTAACAAAAATGATGAACCAAGAACCATTATCAGAAGCTGAAGTAATATTAGATCACGACATTATCTTTAGAGCAACAACACTTAAATCATAAAAACGATGCATAAGCGAAGTAACAAGACCCTTATATTGTAGAGACTTAGTGGTGGGTGAAAACTAAGAATAAGACTTGTGAAATACACTTAGAAGTTTCCATTACTAAATAATGGACGGTAGCCCCGTTATCCAATGAAGCGCTATTAATTAGAAATAAGGTGGTACCGCGGACATAACGTTCGTCCTTGATTGTGCCACCTTTTTGTATTCAAACGCTAGCCGTAAAGAAACCAAGTAATAATTAATCAAAGTTCAAAAATTCAATATGAAATAAAATTAAGACAAACTCAAAAAGAGGAAAAAATAATGAATTTAATCGAAGATCTTAAATACCGAAACCTAATTTATGATGTGACTGATGACAAGTTGTATGGTGTGTTAAATCAGCGACCAATGACGTTTTACTTGGGTGTTGACCCAACCAGTGACTCAATACATGTTGGGCATCTTGTGACTTGCTTATTTGCGAAAAGACTGGCAAAACATGGGCATCAACCGATTTTGCTCATTGGTGGCGGCACGGGATTGATTGGTGACCCAAGCGGTCGCAGCACAGAACGTGTGTTGCTGGATTTAGACACCACCATGTCACATGCAAAAGCCCTTGAAAAACAATTGAAAAAAATACTGCCTAATGCCATTGTGCTGAACAATTATGATTGGCTTAAACAGTATGATATCATCAGTTTTTTACGTGATGTCGGTAAACACTTTAACATCAATACGATGTTAGCCAAAGATTCAGTTAAAAGCCGACTATCTGAGGGGATTAGTTTTACCGAGTTTACATACCAAATCATTCAATCACTCGATTGGTTAACGCTACTGAATGACTATCAATGTACCCTGCAAATTGGGGGTCAAGATCAGTGGGGTAATATTACTGCGGGTCTAGACCTTATTCGTAAAGTCAAAGGTATTGAGCAAGAAGCCTTTGGGTTAGTCATTCCTTTGATCACTAAAAAAGATGGCAGTAAATTCGGTAAAACCGCAGAAGGTACGGTGTGGTTAGATCCTGAAAAAACCAGTCCGTATGCTTTTTATCAATATTGGATTAACCTCGATGATGGTGAAGCCATCGAACGTTTAAAACAATTTACTGAAATGACTAAAGAAGCGATTGAAAACATCGGTGAGCTTATGCAAGAAACTCCACATCTTAGACACGCACAAAAGCAAATCGCCTTATACTTAACGCGCTTAGTTCACGGTGAACAGGCATTAAACCAAGCCCTCAATATTACAGATGCACTTTTCAACAATACGGTTCAAACACTGAGTGTTGAAGAGTTGAACATGGTGTTTAAAGCCATGCCAAACATCACAACAACGCAGCCCATTTCATTAATTGATGCACTGATTGATACCGGCCTTGCTAGCAGCAAACGGGAAGCCAGAACTTTCATCAAGCAAAATGCAGTTATGGTAAACAATGAAAAAGTCATTGATGAACATGCCATCATTGATATTGGTCTCTCGATACATGGGTTATTTACAGTGATTAAACGTGGCAAAAAGCACTACGCCTTCATTAAACATACACAATAAATAAAACGCAGTTCAAAATGAACTGCGTTTTTCTTAACAAAGATTGGCATGTGCATGTGCAACGAGATAAAGTTCTTTAATATGTGTATCTTTAAGACTATAGATTATGTGCTTTCCTTGCCGTTTTGAGGTAACAATATTGGCTGTTCGCAAACGTTTCAGTTGATGAGATACTGAAGATTGGCTCATGTTTAATGCATCGGCAATATCTTGGACACAGTAGGCTTTTTCAATTAGTAAAGCAATAATATTTAAGCGCGATTGATCCGCGAAAATCTTAAACAATGCGACTGTTTTATCAAGGGTTTTCATCGTCTTCGCATCTTCCTTCCATAAATTAATCTCAGTGCATTAACAACTGCAATTAAAGTGATTCCTACATCCGCGAAAATAGCCATTAACATGGTTGTTCGACCCACGCTTGCAAGGGCTAAAAAAGAAAACTTAACGCCGAGACTAAGAACAATGTTTTGGTACACAATATGACGCGTTTTTCTAGCGATATCGAATGCTTTAGTGAGTAAACTCAAATCATCATCCATAATGATAACATCGGCCACATCTATGGCAAGTTCAGACCCTTGACCCATGGCAACACCAATATCAGCTTCACTAATTAACGGTGCATCGTTAATGCCGTCACCGACATACATTTTTTGTTTTTTTGTTGGTAACTTTCTAAATTCATCAATCTTTTGTTCGGGCAATAGCCCATGTCGATAATCTATCCCACCCACAGCATAAGCGACCTCGCTTGCGGTATCTGCATTATCACCCGTAAGCATCGTAATCTTGTATTTTTTAAGTAGTTGTTTGATTGCGGTAATAGAGGATTCTTTGAGTTGGTCTTTGATTACAACACGACCAATATAGCTATTGTTTTTAGCAACGAATACATTCGTTCCAGCGGTGTCTTTACCATCGGTGATTCGAATTTTTTCACGCCTTAACAAATTACGACTCCCAACCAAGATTGTATGATTCTCAATGGTTGCTTTTAAGCCCACCCCGGCAATTTCTTCGACGCCATCTACAGTAAGTAATTTACCTTTAAACCCTTTCACAATAGATACTGCGATTGGATGATTTGAGTATTGTTCTACAGACGCGGCGAGTCGTAATGTTTCGACATTCGTAAACCCGTCTACCTCGAAGTTTCCATGGGTTAATGTGCCAGTCTTATCGATGCCTATGGTATCAATTTCACGCATTGAATCTAAAAAATTCGAGCCTTTAAACAAAATCCCGTGTCGCGCACTGGCCCCGATACCAGCAAAATACGATAAGGGTATACTTAAAACCAATGCACATGGGCAACTAATGACTAAAAATGTCGCGGCTCTGAACACGTATTCTTCAAACATTGCAGGATTAAGTATCGATGGAACAGTTACCATTATGAGCGCCGCTAAAGTTACTACGGGTGTATAGTATCTGGCAAACTTGGTAATGAAATTCTCAGTTTTTGACTTTTTACTCGTTGAGTTTTCGATTAAATCAATAATGCGTGCAATGGTCGAATCTTGATACTCTTTTTTTGCCGAGACTTCGATGACGCTACCAACATTAATGTTTCCGCTTAAAATGACATCACCTGTTTGCACACTTCTTAACTTGCTTTCACCAGTTAGTGCACTGGTGTTTAATGACGTCGAACCCTTGATAACTATCCCATCTACAGGCACTTTTTCACCATTTTTTACAATTAGTACTTCACCGACTTTAATCGCTAACGGGTCTTTAATAACAACTTGTCCTTCGCTATTATAAACGTTAGCATATTCGACATGCAGGTCCATCAATGCGCCAATTTCTTTTTTTGATTGATTCACTGCTTTGTGTTGCAAGTGTTCACCAACACTGTAAAAAACAATAACCAATACAGCCTCGATGGGTTTTGCGATAAACATCGCAGCAAGTGTCGCGATAAACATTAACATATTTTCGTTAAACAATTCTTTTCGTTTAATACCCAACCAAGTTTTGACTGCTATTTTTTGTGAAATTAAAAAATACCCAATCCAATAGAATGGGTTAAAACGTGGTGATATCATCCACTCGAACTGATTGAAAACCACACCAAGTGCGAAAACAAAAATACCCAATATCACCAAACGATATTGCTGGATATAACTTGTTGTAACAATTTTATGTCGTGATTCATAAGGATAGGTTTCTATCCCGGTTTCAATGCTGTTTACAATCTCACGAATCTCTTCGATTGCAAAAGATTCATTATAACTTGCGTTAATCTCTAACAACATTGTTTGATTGGAAAAATTAAAACTTGCTGAAACTATATAAGGCAGCTTCGCTAATGCTTTTTCTATTTTAGCGGTACAACCAGTACAAATCAGGTTTTTCATAATGACTTTTTTCACCATGATGATCACCTACCAGTACCATCATTTTATATGATTGACCATTCATATGTCAAGACATTTTAGAGAATATAATGCATCTTGATTATCGAATCAAATAATGGTAATATAATCAAAGTTAGAAGAGGTGATATCTGTGGATTTTTTAAGTTACGTTAAAGCACGTGAAGAAGAAATCATTGAAACAACAAAATCATTGCTTAGGATTCCGAGTGTTTTAGATCATTACGATCCAAAAAGCCAAACACCGTTCGGTAAAGATATTCAAAAAGCATTAAAGTTTATGCTAAATTTGGCCCATAAAGATGGGTTTATTACCAAGAATATCCGTAACTATGCAGCCCATATTGAACACGGTGAAGGGGATGATTTATTGGGAATTTTATGTCATCTTGATGTTGTGCCAGTTGGGGATGGTTGGGTTCAACCACCGTTTTTTCCCTATGTACTGGATAACAAACTGTATGCCCGTGGCGCAAGTGACGATAAAGGACCAACGATGGCAGCGTACTTTGCCCTTAAGTTTCTAAAAGAACTCGATATCCCATTACATAAGCGTGTTCGTATTATCTTAGGTACCGATGAAGAAACCGCTTGGCGTTGTATGCATGAGTATTTTAACACTGAAGAAATGCCAACTATTGGCTTTGCACCCGATGCTTCTTTCCCATTAATATATGGAGAAAAAGGGATGTATACCTTTGATGTTATCGGGTCATATCAAAACGATGCGTTATTAGAGTTCCGTTCTGGCGAGCGTTACAATGTTGTCCCTGATTACGCGGAATGTATTTTAGATATAGATTTAAAACAGCCCTTCTTGAATTTTTTAAGTTATAACGGATTTAAAGGCGAATTTAGAGATAACAAGTATATTGTTCATGGGAAAAATGCCCATGCAATGTCACCGAATCTCGGTGTCAATGCAGCGTTTATTCTGGCTATTTTTCTAGACGAACACATCGACAATCCTTTCATTAAGTTTATCAAAGAAAAGTTATCATTTGACCCATATGCAGAAAAACTAGGCATTAACTTATTTGATCCTGAAATGAAAGATTTCACTATGAATCCTGGCGTTTTCAAATATTCTGAAAAAGAAGTGTTAATCGGCATTAACTGCCGATACCCTAAGAATTTTGATTTTGAAGCGACCGAAGACAAACTTAAAAAGCAACTTAAAAAAGCGCAACTTGAATATCGCTTTAAAGCCAATAAACCATTACATTATGTCGACCCTAACGATCCACTGGTTAAAACATTGATGCAATGTTATCAAACCGTGACAGGCGATTATGAAAGTAAGCCGATTACGATTGGTGGTGGAACCTATGCCCGCGCTTTAGAAAAAGCAGTGGCATTCGGGATGACTATGCCGCATCGAAAAGACGTTGCACATCAAGCGAACGAACATATTTTCATCGAAGATTTAATTCAAGGCACGGCAATTTATATGCATGCAATCTATGAGTTAACACGCGAGTAGTTGTTTGCATAGCAAAAAGCACTTCATTCTTGAGCTTGAATGAAGTGCTTTATCTTCAATTTACTAACCCGTTTTCATTGTAATTTACAACCAAATTGTCTATAATAGAGTGGGTGATTTCATGAGATTAAAATATGTAAAAGACGCAAAAGAACAGATCGCAAATGCACCCGATCTTATTTTAGATATACCACGTGGAACACATACGTTATTAAATCAAATAGTACCTAGTGAAATGCCGATTGAAGTTGAGATTGGTGCAGGTAAAGGACAATTTATACATCAACTGTCTCAACAACAACCCGGTATTTTCCATATCGCTTTTGAGAAGTTTGATGGCGCAATTATTAAGGCGTTGCACAAATGTCAAGAAACCCCCAGAAATAATGTGTTATTGATACGCGCTGATGCAGAAAACATTGTTGATTTTTTTACGCCCAACTCTGTAGAAAAAATCTATTTAAATTTTTCTGATCCTTGGCCCAAAGCACGTCATGAAAAAAGACGATTAACCAATCAAAAATTTTTAAATCAATACAAAACAATACTTAAACAAAATGGGTCATTGGTAATCAAAACAGACAACCGTCATCTTTTTGAGTATTCGTTGATTCAAATGAACGCTTGCATGCAATTTGAGTTCATTAGTCTTGATTTGCATGCGGATGACATAAAAGACAATATCGTGACTGAATTTGAAAAAAAACATGCACCATATGGTCCAATATACACAATAAAAGCCCAATTCAAGGAGGACAATCAATGAGAGATTTGTATGTAGATTTAGTAAATTTACCCGGTGCACCAAGTTTTGAAAGACAAGTCAAAGCGTATGTAAAAAAAGCAATCGAACCATTGTCAGAAAAAATCGTTGAAGATAAACTGGGGTCTATTTTCGGTGTGTTAAACGCGGAATCTAAAGGGCCAAGAGTCATGGTTGCAGGCCACATGGACGAAGTCGGTGGCATGGTGACCGGCATCAATGAAAATGGATTGATTAAAATGATACCCTTGGGGGGTATGAATGGCAATGTCTATCTTTCACAACGTATGAATATTCATACCGATTCAGGTGATGTGATACCTGGGGTAACCGCGAGCAAACCACCACATTTAACCCGTGGTGATACAACAGCAGATAAACCATTGAAATTTGAAGATTTGCTTTTAGATGTTGGCGCTGATTCGAAAGAACACGCACAATCATTGGGTGTTAAAATCGGACAGCAAGTGATATCTGAAAACCAATATACCGTCACGAAAGACGGCAAGAAATTTATCTCTAAGGCGTGGGACAACCGTTTTGGTGTTGGGATTGCAATTGAAGTATTAGAAGCGTTAAAAGATGAAGCATTACCATGTTCACTGTATGCTGGTGCAACCGTGCAAGAGGAAGTAGGACTGCGTGGCGCGCAAACAGCTGCGGGTCTTGTAAAACCAGATATATTCTTGGCTGTGGATGCATCACCTTGCGCCGATTCATTCGATGGTGATGAGATAAGTGGTAAACTTGGAAAAGGCTTTTTAGTTCGTTTTTATGACCCGAGTGCGCTGATGCATCAAGGGATGAAAAAACATGTTGAAGAAATTGCCGAAAAACATAATATTCCTTACCAATACTATCAATCAAAGGGTGGCACAGATGCCGCACGTGTTCAGCTCGCACATGATGGTGTCGTGGTTGCGACCATAGGGATGCCAGCACGATACATTCACTCAAACACCTCAATGATACACCATGATGATTACATGGCTGTTAAATCAATGGTCATTGCATTGATTAAGTCATTTGATCAAGCAACTTATGAAACAATTAAAAGTAACGTATAAAGGCTTTAATGCGGTGTCACCTTTAAGGTATGCCAGAAGCACATAAATCGATTTCTTGATTTAAAAATATGGGACCCTAAAGGGCCTAAAATTGGAGGAAAAAAATGAGAAATCAACGCGTTTTAGAAATGACCACGATTGCGATGTTCGCAGCAATCATAATGATTCAAACATTTGTACCATTCTTAGGATTTATTACGTTTGGTGTAATATCTTTTACTGTGATTCATATTACCGTTTTAATTGGGGCCATCTTTGGTGGAAGAAATGTCAGTATTGCGTTGGGGTTTACTTTTGGACTAGGTTCTTTATTAAGAGCGTTAATCGCCCCCGAAACACCACTTGATATTTTCTTTGTGAACCCACTAGTATCTGTGTTACCCCGTGTATTATTCGGTGTTGTTATTTGGTATTTATATGGTTTTTTCAAAAAAATATTCAAGTTCAATTTAATCAGTATTGCGTTAACGTTTGCGTTTAGTACGTTGATACATACAGTGCTAACACTGACAGCTTTTTATCTGTTTGCATACAACTCAGACATTTATAATCAAGTGTTTGGTGAGATGAATGTCATTGGATTGATTTTACTCGTTTTAGGGTCAAATGGATTGCTTGAAATTGGTATTGCACTTTTCGTGGCCTCACCAATTGCTTGGTCGATTCAAAAAATGAACGATACTCAGCTTATTTAATAATTTAGGAGCGTTTTTATGTTACTTACAATCGATATTGGTAATTCAAATATTGTGGTCGGCAAAGGCGAGACAACAGTTTTTGAAACACACCGTTTTCAAACAGATATTCACAAATCAGGCGATGAATACTATCATTTAATGCGTCATCTTTTTGAAGATGTCAATGCGGTGATTATCGCAAGTGTTGTACCTCAATTGAATACCTTAGTGAAGTATTTTATTATCAAATACTTTGGTATTCAACCCATTTTTGTTGGGCCAGGCGTTAAAACAGGTGTCAAAATACTGACTGATAATCCCAAAGAAGTTGGTGCGGATTTAGTCGCCGGTGCTGCCGGTGTTTTGTCACAATATGGTCAACACGCCATCATTATTGATATGGGTACCGCGACAACATTCACCTTGTTAAAAGATGGTGAAATTAAAGGTGTCGCGATTACCATCGGGCTAATCTCAAGTAAGGATAGTTTAATCAGTAGGGCCAGCAAGCTATTACAGTTTGAGTTTGAAATACCCAAACATGTTTTGGGCTCTAACACCATAGATTCACTCAACGCTGGTTTAGTTTATGGCCATACCTGTCAAATTACAGGGATGGTCGATAAAATTAAATCCACTTACAGGTTAGACGATATTCCTGTGATTATCACCGGTGGTGCGAGTGCCATGATTGCGTCGTTACTTCCTAAAACGTATCAATTGGATGAACACTTAATTTTGAAGGGCTTACAAGCCATTTACAAAAAGCAACGATAAATGGCTTGTCTCATTGACAAAGCCTAGTAATGCAATTATAATTAATAAGAAAATTGACAAATCATAAGGAGTGAGCCCAATGTTTGAAAAAATTAGAACCATTATCGCCGATGAATTAGGTGTCGAAATCGAAGATATTGATTTAAAGTCAAACCTCTCTGATGATTTACATGCTGATTCTTTGGACGCCGTAGAACTAATCATGGCCATAGAAGAAGAATTCGACATTGAAATTGATGACAGTGCTGCGACCAAAATTAAGACAGTCCAAGACATTCTAGATTACCTTGAAAGTGTCGTAAAATAATACTCATTCCAATGAGTATTTTTTTTTATTTTACTCAGGGTATGATAGAATAGATTTAACTGACGATGAAATGAGGCTAACCCATGAAGAAACTGATTTTGATTGATGGTTCTAACTTGATGTTTAGAGCCTATTATGCCACAGCTTATGCTGGCAATTTAATGCAAAACAGTAAAGGTCAATATACCAATGCATTATATGGTTTGGCCAATATGCTAAACAGCATCATCAAAGATGACTTCACCCATATGGTCATCGCTTTTGATAAAGGCAAAGAAACGTTTCGTCATAAAACGTATGAAGCATATAAGGCAGGACGAAAAAAAATGCCGGATGAGTTTCGTACTCAACTACCATTAATACCGGTGATCGCCGAAAAAATGGGGTGTTTCGTTTATGAACATGATGCTTTAGAAGCTGACGATATCATCGGCACTTTGGCCCATCAATATTATGATAACTTTGATATAATTGAAATCATTTCAAATGATAAGGATTTGTATCAACTTCTTAATGATAAAGTTGTTATGCGAGTTTCAAAACGTGGTCTTGAACCCGATCAAATCGTCACTGAAAAAACACTGTATGAGACCTATCAGTTGACACCTGAGCAAATCCCTGATTTAAAAGGGTTAATGGGTGATAGTTCAGACAATATTCCCGGCATACCATCAGTCGGTGAAAAAACTGCATTAAAACTATTGCATGAGTACCAGTCGATTGAAGGTATTCTTTCACAGCTTAATGAAATCAAAGGAAAACTTAAAGAAACATTAACCAATCACTTAGGGGATGCCATTAAATGGCGGAAAATAGCAACGATTATTACTGATTTTCCACTGGATTTTACCCTCGATGATTTTGCCTATAAAGGCTATGAAGAGCAGGCATTAATAGAGTTTTATGAAACCCTCGAATTTCACAGTTTGATCAAGCGATTGAATCGGGTGACAAAAGTTTCTACCCAAAAACACTTTACAGTCATTGAAAACACAGCAGCAATGACATCTATTTTTGCGCCCAACAACGCCTTAATTCTCGAGACATTTAACGACCATTATCACGACGCTGTTAAACTCGGTTTTGGTTTACACAATGATTACGGCAGTTACTTTATCCCTTACGATATTGCCATTACCGCGCAACCGTTTTTAGATTTTTTAAGTAATCAAAACCAAACCAAGTCGACGTATGATTACAAAAAACTTTGGGTATGTTTGGCCCAAAATAACTTAAGTATTGCCGGTGTGGATTTTGATTTGTTGCTCGCAGCATATGTGATTAATCCGAGTTATGCGAGTGATGATTTCAAGGTGTTAGTCAATCATTTTAGTAGTATTGATATCCCGTATAAAGAAACTATCTACGGCAAGGGTAAATCTATGAAAATACCAGAAGATACAGTCTACCAAGCTTACGCTGTTAATCAAGCACAGGCGGTTTATGAACTAAAATCATCTTCGCTAAAACAGATAGAAGATGCGGGTCAGTTATCATTATTAAATAACATAGAACTACCACTTAGTGAAATATTAGGTACGATGGAACACACGGGTATTCGCATAGATTTAGAGGCGTTAAGCGCTTTTAATGATCGCCTAGAAACAGAGATTACGAACTTAACTGAATCAATCCATCAAGCCGCAGGTACGGCGTTTAATATTGCCTCTCCGAAACAACTGGCGGTGATATTATTTGAGAAATTAAAACTCCCGAGTTATAAAAAATCAAAAACAGGATACTCAACCAATCTCGAGGTGCTAACCAAACTAAAAAACAAACATCCAATCATCAAAGATGTGATGCGATATCGCACGTTAACGAAACTACAGTCTACCTATGTTAATGGTCTACAAGAAGCGGTCGCAGACGATGGAAAAATTCACACAATATACCGTCAAGCATTTACACAAACTGGACGCTTAAGCAGCATTGAACCAAATTTGCAAAACATCCCGATTCGCACTGCAATCGGTAGAGAGTTGCGTCAAGTATTCATTCCTGAAAAAGACCATGTATTATTGGCTAGTGATTACTCACAAATTGAACTGCGGGTTCTTGCCCACATGGCCAATGAAAAAACACTGATTGAAGCTTTTAAGACCAATCAAGACATTCATGCCACGACCGCCAAAGAGATATTTGAGAAAGAGACAATTACGGCGCAGGATAGACGCATGGCGAAGGCAGTAAACTTTGGTATTATTTATGGCCAAAGCGCCTGGGGTTTAGCAGAGCAACTTGACATCTCAAATAAAGATGCAGAAACCTTTATTAACCGTTATTACTTAAAGTTTTCAGATATTTCGCGCTTTATGGATTCGCTTATTGAACATGCGAATCGTTTAGGTTATGTAGAAACAATGTTTAATCGAAGACGCTATATCCCAGAAATTAATAGTCGCATTTATGCACAACGCGAACTCGGAAAAAGAACAGCGATGAATGCACCGCTTCAAGGCAGTGCTGCAGACATTATTAAAATAGCAATGGTTAACATCGATGCCGCATTTAAAAAAAATCATTTTAAAGCGAAAATGATTTTACAAATTCATGATGAGCTGGTATTCACTGTGCCAGCCAATGAGTTACAATCAGTTAAAAAGACCGTCCAAACAATTATGGAAACAGCCTGTAAACTGAACGTACCACTGACTGTATCGATGGCTGAAGGAGCCAACTTAGATGAGGCAAAATAAACCGTTAAATAGACAACAATTGATAGTGATGTTAAAAAGCTTTTTTGTCAATACAGTGCTTATTGCGTTAAAAATTAGCTCAGGATTCGCTTTTAAAAGTCAAGCATTAATTGCCGATGGAATCCACTCTTTCAGTGATTTTTTAAGTGATATTATGGTGATTATAGGCATTAAACAAAGTGCTAAGCCTGCAGATAAAGAACATCCGTTTGGGCATGGTAAACTTGAGTATGTTGTCAGTATATTTTTAGGCATTAGTATCTTGCTGGTAGCCTATCAAATGATTCGGTTTTTTGTCCTCAACATCAACGACACTTTAGAAGCCCCAAGTCTTTTAGGATTGTTTGTGGCACTCATAGTTATAGTTGTTAAAGCCGTACTATCACGGTATTTACTGTTAAGTGGAAAAATACTTGAGTCCCATATGATTATTGCAAGTGGCAAAGAGTCTATGACCGATGTCATCAGTAGTATAGCTGTGTTAATCGGGATTGGACTTACTGTTATCGGGCATCAGTTTAACATCACCTGGTTATATCTTTCAGACCGTATTGCTGCATTATTCATTGCCTTTTTAATTGCAAAAATAGCGATTGAGATACTGATTGATTCAGCCAAAATGATTCTTGGAAAAAGTGCACCACAAACTGTTTTAGACAGCACCAAAAAACGGATTGAATCTGTACCAGGGGTGCTTCATGTCGATCGTTTGGATATGATTGTTTATGGTCACTATTATCAGGTTATGGTTGAGATTTTAGTCGATGGTAATTTATCAGTAGAGTCTGGGCATAATATCGCTACTGTAACCCAACGCGTATTGCAAGAAAATGAAAAAATAGCGCATGTATTGGTACATGTCAATCCCAATAAACCTTAGGAGGTATGACGATTATGATTCAAGAAAGACGTTCCGTTAGAACTTTTAAAAAGACCCCGATTGAAGCGGCCCTCATCGACCAATTAATGATCAGTGCGATGCAAGCACCCAGCGCAAGAAATCAACAGCCTTGGTCGTTTATTGTTGTTAAAAACCCTGAAGTATTAGCACAATTATCACAAGTTTCAAGTGGGGCACGTCATTTAAACGGCGCACCCTTAGGCATTATTACATTAATGAAAGATACGGAGCACGCACCCCATATGTGCCCCCAGGACATGGCTGCATCGACGCAAAACATCTTATTAGAAGCGCACCAACAAGGTCTAGGTGCAGTTTGGATAGGTATTTTCCCCTTAGAAGAACGCATTAACAACGTGAAAAAAATCATTGACATTAAAACGGGGACTACCCCATTTTCAATCATTGCGGTGGGCTATCCAGCCCAACCTTATGAAAAACCAAATTTACGCTTTGATCGATCGCGTATTCAGGTCATTGAGTAATGCCAGAATTACCCGAAGTTGAGACGGTTAGACGCACGTTAGAACCGCGTATAAAAAACAAGAAAATTGACTCTGTGTCCGTCTACTACGCACCACTAATCAAAACCCATACAGCCCAAGAGTTTAATCAAATCTTGGTTGGAAGAACCGTTCAATCAATTGACAGAATTGGGAAATACTTATTGTTTAACTTTGAAGAGTACACACTTATCTCACATTTGCGTATGGAGGGTAAGTATTACATAAAACCATTAGATAGCACCATCAGTAAGCATGAGCATTTGCGTTTTAACTTGAATGATGGCACGTGTTTAGCCTATAATGATGTGCGAAAGTTTGGCACATTCGACTTAAAACTTAACACGGAACTTTATCAGACATTGCCATTATCAAAACTCGGGTTAGAACCATTCAACCCAGCATTTGATGAATACTATTTAAAACAAAAATTCATGCATAAAAAACAAGCCATTAAACCAGCATTACTCGATCAAACCATCGTTTTAGGCTTAGGAAACATCTATGTTGATGAAGTTTTGTTTTGCGCAAAACTTCATCCAGAAAAGAAAGCACATACAATCGGTTTAAAACGCTTGAAAAATATAGTACAATGTAGTCAAGTTGTATTGCATAAAGCCATCGACTTGGGTGGGTCAAGTATACGTACTTACACCGACAGTTTGGGTGTGACTGGGCGTTTTCAAAACCAACTCAATGTGCATATGCAATTAGGTAAACCATGCCCACTTTGCGACACGCCCATTATGAAAATCAAGGTATCTGGACGTGGCACATATTATTGTAAAAAGTGTCAAAGTAAACGTTAGAAAGAAGGCCAACCATGAGCAAGATTATTGGATTAACAGGCGGTATAGCGACAGGAAAATCAACAGTCAGTAAAATTTTTAAAGAAGCGAAGATACCCGTCATAGACACCGACGTTATAGCCAAACAACTGTTAACACCAAGAAGCGAAACATTCAATCAAATTATTGAATATTTCGGTGAAGATATTATAACTACGAGTGGTGAAGTGAACCGCAATAAGCTCGCGCAGTTAATTTTTAATGACGAAGAGGCACGGGCAATGGTGAATGCAATCATTCATCCTAAGGTCAAAGAACGTGTTCAGTTAGAAATTAAACATTTTAAGGATTTACAAGAACCAATCATAGTTGTTGATGTGCCATTATTGTTTGAAACGAACTTTCATACAATTATGGATAAAACAGTCTTGGTCTATACTCAAAAAAAGGTTCAAATTGAGCGTTTAATGGCACGCGATATGATTGACAAAGCGTATGCCATTAAAAAAATTGAATCGCAAATGCCACTACGAGAAAAAAGAAAACTTGCAGATTACGTGATTGACAATTCAAAAAGTATATTGAGTACTAAAAAAGCATTCAACGATGTATTAAAATCAATTCAAAAGGAGCGATAACATGGGGTTTTTCGATGCCTTAAGTAACCATGCTGAAAGTAAAGAAAGACACACAAATCTCACGCTTATGACACATTATTACAAAACGAACTATGATAAAGTCAAAGAAACTGTTTCGCTAGCATGTAAACACTTTAATTACAAGATTTCTAGTATTGATGATACCCATGGTGAAATCTTTATAAAAACCAATCGTTTCCACATGATTGTCACGATTATTCAAGTGACACCCAGAGAAACCGCAGTGGATATCAAAGTTGAGACTTACCGACTTTTTGGCTTTAACAAACCAAAGCGTCTGATTGAAACAATGTACAAGAAACTCAACCAATCACTTGAACTTAAAGGCAAAGGGTTGCATCCTTAGGAGTGTGTATTTATGACAAGTGTTTCACAAAACCGCATCAAAATCATTGCGTCTTCTAATTTATCGACAGATCAAACTCAGACGTTAACACTGCTTTATGGTCCTTTAATATTGCCAAGAGCGTTAGCGCTTTATTTAACCTGTCATTCATTGCTTGAACGCGCAACGTTACACAGTCCAGAATACCCACTGGCTTTTTTATTCGATACACTTTCATTGACACCATCAGACTTTAAATCAGCCCGCCATAAACTTGAGGCAACCGGTTTATGCGAAACCTATGTCCATAACGATAATTATGTGATGAAACTATATGCACCGTTAACACCGGAAGGGTTTATTAAAGACAGTCCCATGTCACCCTATTTAAGAAAACTCATTGGTGAACATAGGTTTAACGATTTGATTGATCACTTTAAGATTAGGCATCTTAAACTCAATGATTATAAAACTGTCAGTGTTGGTTTTAACGATGTTTTTGGACCAATCGAAAGTGGCCCAGTTAAAAGAAGTGCCTATGTCGATGTTAAACGAAAACAACCCGTCATTGAGCATGTCTTTGATATGGATTTAATACTTGATAGTATTTCTAGTAGTTTAATCAGCGTCTCAATGAAAACAAAACGAGTAAAACAAAAAATAATCAATTTGGCATACACATATAGTCTTGATGAAATAACCATGCAACCGCTCATAAGAGCCTCATTAAAGGCGGATAAAACGCTTGATTTTCAAGCCTTAGAAGAAGCCTGTCAATTGCAGTATCAAAACACACCGAGAAAATCATTTATGAAAAAAACCGATCGCTACGATGGTGACTATTTTAAATCGGTGCATCCGAAAACCATGTTAACGGATTTAACAGGCAGTGAGCCATCACTGTCAGAATTACAAACAATCCAGCGGATTTTAGAAGAAAGCAGTTTAAAAATCGAGGTTATAAATATTTTAATCGCTTATGTTTTAAAATCGTTGAATCATCAGTTTCCATCGTACAACTATTTTGCTAAAGTTATTGGGGAATGGCAAAGAAACAGTATTGAAACAGTGGATGATGCATTATCACACGTCGAACAAAAACTCAAACAAAAAAGCACGCCTTCAACCAAAAACTATCGCAAAAAAGACACGCTAGATACTAATGTTGATTGGTTTGATGCCTATTTAAAATCACAGAAAGCGGGTTAAACAATGAAGCCATTACCGTATAAACCAAATCCAGAATTGATTGAAACATTAAGTGATAAGGTGAGTGAAGACCCTAAATTAAAAGACTTTTTTATTCAACACGATATTTCTTACGAAATCATTAAAGAAAATTTAAACACATTACTTATCTATCAAAATGAATCCAAACGATGTGATCCATGTGAGGGGTTGCATGTTTGCCAGCAAGATGTGCGGGGACATAAACCCGTCTTGGTTTATGAAAACAATCAAATCCGCTTACACTATCAAGCCTGCGAGTATGAACAAGATGCATTAAAAAAACGTGAACTTGAACAGCGTGTTCACGCGTTATATATGCCAAAAATGATTTATCATGCGAGTCTTTCAGATTTTCATTTAGACTCTCAATTACGCAAAGATTTATACCATAAAATCATGAGTGCGATGAATCAAATGAAACTTGGTGAATCCATCAAAGGCTTATACTTATATGGACCATATCAAAAAGGAAAAACATACACACTCGGTGCCATTGCGAATCACTGTTCAGTACTTGGCAAACGCGTAATCATTACTTACTACCCAGATCTTGTTAGAGAACTAAAAAGCAGCATTCGAGATGGTTCTTTAGAATCGCGCATTCAAGCCCTCAAAGAAGTGGATGTTTTATTGCTTGATGATATCGGCGGTGATGCCATGAGTGAATGGGTTCGTGATGAGATTTTAGGTCCTATCTTACAACATCGTCTGTTGGATGAAATGCCGACATATTTCTCATCCAATCTTTCGCCTGATGACTTAGCAAAAACACTGGCAGGTGGTACCCAGCAAAGTGATTTAATCAAAGGGTATCGCATTGTTGAAAGAATCAAAGCATTGACCGAATCATTTAAGATGTAAATGGTTGACAAACCGAAAATGCTAAGCTATGATAAAGACTAAAGATGATGAAGAGAACACGATTGTTTTAAATGTCAGCGAGGTAGGAAGGTGAAAGCTACCGATAAAAAACAATTACTATCTCAGAGTTGGACTCGAAAGAGATTCCCGTAATCCTGCGTTAAAGGTAATGAAGTGCTAGGTAACTAGAACTAAGGTGGTACCGCGGATTATGATTCGTCCTTATTTATTTAAGGACGATTTTCTTTAGGAGGAAACGATGAAAAAACCAGTCACAATTAACGCACTACAAGCCCATGTGAAGGCCGTCGATTACAAGCCCGATCAACACCATGAAGTGGTGTTAAAACTGTTTGAAGAAGTCGGCGAGTTGTCCGTTGAAATGCGAAAAGTACATCAACTTGGGCTAACAGAACAAAACAAACAAAATGTTAAGTATGAGCTTTACGATGTGATTCATTATGTCGTTCACATCGCCAATCTATATGGGATTGATTTAGAAGAAGCAATTCTTGCAAAAGACGCCATCAATCAGGTGCGTTATAAAGAACAAAGGGGTGAATCTAATGATTGAAATTCGTTTAAATGATGGTTCAGTTAAAAATTATGACAAAGGCATTACCATTGAACACATTGCTAAAGATTTATCGTCAAGTTTAGCAAAAAAAAGTATCGCCGGTTGGGTTAATGACGAACTGTATGATTTAAACCGACCAATCTTATCAAACAGTCGTGTCACAATTGTAACTAAGGATGACGCAAAAGCTTTTGAGGTTTTGAATCATTCGACTGCTCACCTCATGGCGCAAGCAGTTAAAAGATTGTATCCTGATGCTCAATTTGGTGTCGGTCCCGCCATCAAAGAGGGTTTTTACTACGACATTGCTACAGCGCATAAAATTGGTGAAGAAGACCTCGCGTTGATTGAAAAAGAAATGCGTAAAATCATCCAAGAACAAACGCCAATGTCTCGCCAAGTATTAACCCGTCAAGAAGCTCTAGAACGTTTTGAAAACGATCCTTTTAAAACCGAATTAATTCAAGAGCTACCTGAAGATGAACCCATCAGTATTTATACACAAGGTGAATTTGTCGATTTATGCCGTGGGGGTCATGTTGGAAATACCAAACATATTAAATTTTTTAAACTGCTTAGCATTGCCGGTGCTTACTGGCGTGGTGACAGTGACCGTGGCATGCTTCAAAGAATTTATGGCACCAGTTGGTTTACCAAAGAAGCCCTTGAAAACCATCTTAAGGTGCTTGAAGAACGCAAGGCGCGTGACCACCGTAAACTGGGGAAAGAACTACGTATTTTTGAACTCAATAGAGATGCTGGACAAGGACTTGCAATGTGGTTACCCAATGGCTACACTGTTCGCAAAGTACTGGAAGATTATGTATACAAATTAGAACGTAAAGCGGGATACAAACATATTTCAACCCCGATACTTGGGACCAAGCGCCTATACGAAATTAGTGGTCATTGGTCACATTACCGTGAAAATATGTTTCCAGTCATGCACCGTGATGGCGAAGACTTTGTGTTAAGACCGATGAGTTGTCCACACCATGCCTTAGTGTATCAAAGTGAGTTAAGAAGTTATCGTGATTTACCGATACGTTACGCTGAAATTGTAACCCAACATCGCTACGAGGCCAGTGGTGCACTCACAGGGCTAGAACGTGTCCGCGCTATGACGCTTACTGATGCGCATTTGTTTGTTCGTGAAGACCAAATTAAAGAAGAAGTGCTTGCGGCCTACAACTTAATCCTTACGGCAATTCAAGACTTAGGCCTTGAGATTGATTACGTAGAACTTGCATTGCGCGATCATGATAAAGGCAAATTCCATGATAATGATGCATTGTGGGACTTGGCTGAATCCATGCTAAAATCATTATTAGAAGAAGAGAATATTGAATATATTGAAATGGTCGGTGAAGCCGCATTTTATGGACCAAAAATAGACATACAAGTACGCACTGCAATGGACCATGTGATTACCATGAGCACAGTTCAACTCGATTTCTTATTGCCGGAAAACTTTGATTTAAACTACATCGGAAATGATGGGGAAAAGCATCGACCTGTGGTAATCCATCGCGGACTTATCTCAACATGGGAACGCTTAATGAGTATTCTTTTAGAACAGTATAAGGGGGCTTTTCCAACATGGTTAGCGCCTGTACAAATCAAAATCATTCCTGTCAACACTGAAGCGCATGGCACTTACGCCAAAGCACTAAACGATCAGTTTATTGATTTAGATATTCGCAGTGAACTCGATTTAAGAGAAGAGAAATTGGGTTACAAAATCCGCGAAGCACAAACCCAAAAAATTCCTTATCAATTGGTCATCGGGGACGAAGAATTAAACAATAATTCAGTCACATACCGTGCCTATGGGAAAAAAGAACAAGTGACACTAAGTTTAGAAGCATTTTTTGATTTTATACAAGCCCAAATTCGTACAAAAAAATAGTTCGTCTGAACTATTTTTTTGTTGGATTAACTAAAGCATTCACAAAGTTTTCATCTGGATCAATGTATATAGTTTTGTGGCCTTCATAACGGACAAAACAACCATGTTTACCGGGGATCTTTTTAACGTGTTTAATCGATGTATAATCCACAGGAACACTTGATGATAAACGCATTTTCGAGTAATAAGCAGCAAGTTGAGCTGCGGTGCGAATGGTTGTTTCACTTAAGGGCAATGGATGTTTAACCACCACATGTGCACCAGGCGCTTCTTTGACATGAAAAAAGACGTGTTGATAATGTGCGATTTGGTGTGTAATGATGTTGTTTTGCTCATTGTTTTTACCCACCAATATCTCAATGCCTAAAGAATCTTTTACGGTGATAAAAGGCGCACTTTTTCTTTTTGTCGTACGCTTTTTCGGTTTTAGATATCGATGGTTTTCAAGTTCTTCACGGATACTCTCAATCTCGGATAAGCGGGCATGTTCAAGCTGACTTTCTATTAACCTAAAATAGTTTAGTTCCGTTTGTGCAAGACGGTACTGTTTTTTGATAAAAGGTACACTGCGTTTAATCTTTTTGTATTGATTGAAGTAATGAAGACTGTTTTCAATGGGTGTTTTTTTGATGTCTAAAGGAATCGTAATGTGTTGATTGTCATAGTAGTTAAGTAGTTCAACATTGCGATCACCTTTTTTAACTGCATGCAAATTGGCTTGTAAAAGCTCCCCGTAAAGACGGTATGCGTCCATTGTCTCATCACGGTGCAACTGTTTAACAAGTTTTTCTAGTTTGTCTTTTTGCTTATCAATTTGACGGTCGACAAAATCAACAATATCTTTAGCCGATTGTTTCAGCTGTTGTGTATGTTCAACAGCATGGTGAAAAACATCAAGCAGGTCAACCACACTGGGATGGGTTTCAAGATTGTTGTTAAGATGGCTTAACTGATAAACAGCGTAGGCACGCTTAGGACAAGAAACAAGTGTATACTGTGTTTCATTAATCAGTGCATTAAAGACTGCATACGGTGTTTCATCTTGCCTTGATAGGCGATGAAAAAACTCTTGAATTAACAGTGGAGACACACCAGAAAAATCATGAATTAGTTTTCGGCTGCTCGCAGGATTAAATGACTTAAAAAACTTTTCTAACGCCACCTTGTCAAATGGATTAATCCTTTGATCGATTGGATAAACATACTTTGCAGTAGGGGTTATCGTACGGTCATGGCCATCAAACGGTCCGGTTTTCTTTAAGGCATCTAAAATACTATTGTGTGCATCGGTGACAATCATATTGGCATCTTTGCCAAGCGTTTCAACAATTAGGTGTTTATGGGTTAAATCACCAAGTTCATTACGGGTTTTAAGTGTTATCGTCACCACGCGATCATTGTTGTTTTGAGATATTTTTTCAATCGTACCACCCTCTAAATGTTTTCTTAAAAACATGCAAAACATGGGTGGATGTGCAGGTGTGTCAAAATCTTCAAACGTACGGTGAATCCGTGAATATTGTGGATGAATACTAATTAGAACTCGGTGTGTTTGGTTGGTGCGTATCACGAGTAAAAAATCGCTGGGGTTCAGCTGATATATTTTATTGATTCGCCCATGCGTAATGGTCGATTGTAAATCAGCGACAACATGTCGCAATGTGACACCATCAAAACTCATAAAATCACCGATTTCATTATACCATAGAAACAAAATGCATCATAAAAAAGATATTTAATACTTACAATATTGGTTAAGAAGTGTTATTATTATATATAATACAAATTCCAGTCAAAGGAGCGATCAAATGAAACTGAATGAACGTGGCTTACTCATCGTTTTGAGTGGTCCTTCTGGTGTTGGTAAAGGTACTGTTAGAAAAGCATTGTTTGAGTTGGAAGGACACGACTTAGTGTATTCTATTTCAATGACGACACGCCCTCCAAGAGACGGGGAAGTGGATGGTGTTGATTATTATTTCGTAAGTTGTCAAGAATTTGAAGAACGCATTAAGAATGACGCATTTTTAGAGTGGGCTGAGTTTGTTGGGCACTATTATGGTACCCCCAAAGACAAAGTTGAAGACCATTTAAAAGCGGGTCGAGAAGTTGTTTTAGAAGTTGAAGTGCAAGGTGCACTTCAAGTCAGAAATAAAACCAAAGATGGTGTTTTTATCTTTGTCGCACCACCGAATAAAGAAGCACTTTACCGTCGTTTACTAAGACGTGGCACAGAATCAGATCAAGTGATTCAAAAACGTATGGATAAGGCTGAAAGAGAATTTCCTTTGGCCCATAAATATGATTATATTGTGGTCAATGATGAAGTCACAAATGCGGCTGACCGTATTTTAGCGATTATTCGTGCTGAACATGCACGCACGGAACGCTCAATTCATAAATATCTAGAAATGTTGGAGGTTATAGAACATGAGTAAAAATGAAGAAGGTTTACGCTACCCATCGATTGATGATTTATTAGAAACCATCGATTCTAAATACAAATTGGCGTATACAAGCGCCATTCGCGCTAAAATCATTAAAGAAAAAGAAGATTACATGATTGAAGCCAAATGTAGTAAACCTGTGGGTATTGCACTTGAAGAAATTGCCGCACGTAAAATTACCATTAGCTTTGAAAAAAAATAGTAGAGTAGTCTACTATTTTTTATTAAAAGTGCTATAATATTATACAGGAACAATTGGAGTGATTGCATGAATAAAACCTTCCATGAACATTTTATAAAACTGCTCGATTTACTTGACTTAAATGATTACAAGGAAACCATTAAAGGACAGCTCATTGAGGTTACAATTGATGATGCACGTGCGGCATGGTTTTTTAATATAGAGCTAGAAAAACCTTTAGATATTGAGACATTTGAGTTGTTCAACGCCCGTCTCAATCGATTACCAGACACCCTTGCGTCTTGTCAATCTGTCAAGGCGCATTTTGAATACCACTCGATTCATGATGACTATTTAGTGGACTACTATCATTATGTACTAAAGCATCTTCAAACAGTGAAGCCGAGGTATCATGCCATGGGTGATTTCGCGGTCGAACAACACGGTACACACCTGAAAATATTATGCCCTGAAGATGGCAATTATGTCCAAGATTTATTGTTTGATATTTCACAAAACCTTTCAGAGTTAGGCTTTCAAGTTGACCTAAGTGTTAAATATTGTGAACACACACCGACCATTACTGAGCGCATCCAAGAAATATCCGAACAAGATTTATTTGAAGAATTGTATGAGTCGGCACCAGAAAAACGTTACATTCACTATAAGGATCGAACCATCAATAAAGTCACCCATAAGATATCAGATATTCCAATCACCGACGATCAGTTAATTCAATATAAATCTTTAAACAATAAAGCAAACTTTACAATCGAAGGCATCGTAACCAGTGTTGAAATCCGTAAACTCAATGCCTCTACGACGCTTTACACCTTCGTCATTAGCGATGATGAAGACTCAGTTTACGTCAAAAAATTCGTTCGTGAATCTGAAGAAAACGCCTTTTTAGCTGCGACCAAACAAGACATGCATATGAAAGCACAAGGTGCTGCACAATACGATCAGTTTGTGAACGAGGTCGTTTTAACAGCACAAACGCTTGCCCGCACAGACCAAATAATTCAAAAAGAAAAGCGACTCGATGATGCACAAACACGTCGCGTTGAGCTCCACTTACACAGCAAAATGTCAACGTTAGATGGTATTGATTCAATACGAGACAGTGTTGAAACCGCGATTCGCTTTAAACACCCCGCAATTGCCTTAACTGACCACAATTGTGTGCAAGCTTTTCCCGAACTTTATAAAGCCACATTAAATAAACCAATCAAGCCTATTTACGGCGCAGAACTGTCTATTGTTCACGATGATAAAACCACCATTGCACAGGGTGATTTTGAGGGTACACTTGATGCGATTACCTATGTTGTGTTTGACATAGAAACCACCGGTTTAAGTGCGACTTATGATAAAATCATTGAAATATCTGCGATTAAAATTAAAAACCATCAAATCATTGATCAGTTTGATGTTTTCATCAATCCAGAACAACCTTTATCTGCGTTTACAAAAAAACTGACAGGAATCCAAGAATCCGATGTTAACCAGGCGCAAACAATTGCGCACGTCATGCCAAAGTTTGTTGAGTTCATTGAAGGCACTGTACTTGTTGCGCATAATGCCTCTTTTGATACGGGACATATTCAAGAAAACCTGAAACGACTCAAGCTATTTAAGCAACCGTACCCATCGATTGATACGTTACAAATTGCCAGACAAGTTTATGGGGACAAACTGAAACGCTTTAACTTAAAAGCCGTCGCCAGATACTTTAAAGTAGACCTTAAGCAACACCACCGCGCTGAATATGATACACGTGCAACGAGTGATATCTTTATGCATATGCTTGAAGATTTACGCCGGCTAGGTGTTCAAACATTTTCCGACCTCAATCAATTAAAACGTTTTAACAAAGCGCATAATCCGTACGCCAATGCGATGACAAAACATGTGACTGTATTGGTTAAAAACGCAGTTGGACTAAAAAATCTATATCGACTGATATCGCTGGCAAACACCACATATTTTGAAAAAGAAGCCAGGGTGCCATGGTCTGTGTTAAACAAACATAGAGAAGGGTTGTTGATTGGTTCTGGATGTTTCAATAGTGACTGGTTTGAAACCGCATTGAATTTAGGAAAATCTCAGCTTGAGGCCATCATCACACGCTATGATTTTATCGAGATTCAACCACTCGAAGATATGGTTCATTTGTTTGAAAGTGATTTATTATATAAAGACGCAACTACCGGAAAACTCACACGTGATGAAAAGCGTTATGAAGTCATAAAAAACAGACTCATAACGATTATTAATCAAGTGATTGAAGTATCCGATAATGCGGGTATTCCCGTAGTCGCGACTGGCGATGTTCATCACATTGAAGCACAGGCTGTCAAGTACCGAGATATTTACATAAGAACACCAATCGTCGGTGGTGGTTATCACACGTTAGCCCGTGTTCAAAATATACCATCTCAGTTTTATCGTACGACAAAAGAAATGATTTCAGCGTTTGATTTTTTAGATGCTAAACGCGCCCAAGAAATCGTTGTAAAAAACAGTCGAAAGATTGCGGAAATGATTGAACATGTTATCCCATTTAAAAATGAACTATACGCCCCGACTGATGATTTTTTAGCCAACGAAGGGATCCTTTCAATTGAGAAGAAGATGCTAGATATGGTCTATCAACGTGCGCACGAACGTTATGGTAATCCACTGCCTAAGTTGGTTCAAACACGACTTAAAAAAGAACTCGATTCAATCACTAAAAATCAATTTTCAACCGTCTATTACATTTCTCATTTACTGGTAAAAAAATCGTTAGATGAAGGTTATTTAGTCGGTTCTAGGGGTAGTGTTGGATCAAGCTTAGTTGCGACGCTTATGGATATCACTGAAGTCAATCCGTTGCCGCCACATTACGTGTGTTCAAAATCTCATTTTAGCAGTTTTAAAATGACCTCAGATGAAGTCATTCAGTACGGGGTAAATAATGATGAAAAAGCGTTTCAAGTTGAACTTAATAAAGTCGCAACAGGATTTGATTTGAAACCTTTAACATGTCCGGTTTGCGAACGTAAATTGATAAAAGACGGTCATGATATTCCGTTTGAAACTTTTCTTGGTTTTAAAGGCGATAAGGTACCCGATATTGATTTAAATTTCTCTGGTGACTACCAAGCCGTTGTTCATGAATACATTCGTTTACTTTTTGGTCCTGAGCATACTTACCGTGCAGGCACCATATCAACGGTTGCTGATAAAACTGCGTTTGGCTATGTCAAAGGGTATTTAGAAAAACAAAACTTGACACTCAGAAATGCAGAAATTGAACGTCGTGCAAAAGTCATTTCCGGTGTTAAACGTTCGACAGGACAACATCCTGGTGGGATTGTTGTTGTTCCTAATTATAAAGAAATATATGATGTAACCCCAATTCAATATCCTGCAGATGATACGACCGCATCATGGAAAACAACGCATTTTGATTACCATTCATTTGAACAAAACTTGTTTAAGCTTGATGTGCTGGGTCACGATGACCCAACAATGATTCGTTATTTGATGGATTTTGTTCAAAAAGACCCCCTGAATTTTCCGTTTCAAGAAGCACAAGATATCCCGCTGGATGACCCTAAAGTGTATCAGTTGCTTAATGGGACAGAAGTCATTGGGTTAACACCCGATGATATTAATAGCCCGGTGGCATCTTTTGGCATTCCTGAAATGGGCACCCAGTTTGTACGCAGCATGCTAAAAGATTCACGCCCGCAGACATTTGCAGATATCGTTAAAATATCAGGGTTGTCTCACGGAACTGATGTATGGCTTAACAACGCTGAAACTTTAGTGACAGGAAAACACCCTGAGTTTGGTAAAATTCCATTTAAAGAAGTGATTGGGTGTCGTGATGACATCATGGTATACCTCATTCAAAACGGGTTAAAACATGAAGTTGCGTTTGAAATATCAGAGTTCATACGCCGCGGATTACCAATCAAAAAACCCGATGTTTGGGAAGGATATAAACTGGTAATGCGTGATCACCATATCCCTGAATGGTATATATGGAGTGCTGGACAAATTCAATACATGTTTCCCAAAGCCCACGCGACTGCATATGTCATGATGGCTTTAAGAATCGCTTGGTTTAAACTGTATCGTCCAATTTATTTTTACGCCGCTTATTTTTCTAAGCGTGCCCGTGATTTTGATTTGATTGCGATGCAAGGTGGCGAGTATGCGATTGAATCTAAAATGCAAGACATCGATAGCAAAGGCAACAAGGCTACTGACACTGAAAAAAGACTACACACTGTACTTGAGGTTGCTCTTGAAATGGTGAAACGTGGATTCTTTTTTGAACCGGTAGATATTATCCGTTCAGAAGCCAAAGATTTTGTCATTTCAAGTGATAAAACAAAATTACGATTACCATTCATTACCCTTGATGGCTTGGGTGATAAAGTCGCGCAATCGATTGTCCAAGCCCGAGACGAAAAATTGTTCAACTCGATTGAAGACGTAAAAATGAGAACCGCCATAACAAAAACTTCATTTGATAAACTCTTGGCTTTAGATGCATTTAAAGATTTACCAGAAGATACACAAATGTCATTATTTGATGTGTAAAATATAAACCGAAAAGGACTGATTATGATGCGTTTTAGAAGTGTTAACCCTGTACTTAAAAGAATGTCTGATAACACAGGTTATGTCAATGAGTATGCCGCAACTTACAAAGGTGTTATCACCAAAACAGCACTGCTACTATTGATTATGATTGTCATGGGCAGCCTCAGCATGTTTACAATGGTTGAAACTGGTCAAATCACAGGCGGTATTTTTGTCTTGATTGGCGCACCTATTTTGGCATTTATAAGTTTAATGATCGCCATGAGAAAACCTGATTTAGCGCCTATCTTTTCACTGGCTTACGCCATGCTACAAGGGACTTTTTTAGGGGTTATTTCAGGGATATATACAGTCATGGTAGGTGATGAGATCGTTGGCACAGCACTGCTTGCAACTGGTGGTGTTTTCGTCTCTATGTTACTGCTTTACCGCAGTGGTGTGGTACGTGTTACAAACACCTTTAGAAAAGTTATGTATACAGCATTACTGGGCTTGTTATTTTCAAGTATTGTGATGATTGGATTAATGTTATTTGGTGCATTCTCACCAAATATGATGGGCCTTTACACCGTTATTGTTGTTGTTTCAGTGATTGTTGCATCGCTTTATCTTATCATTGATTTCGATAACATTACAAACATGGTAGAAGCCGGCGCAGACCGCCAACTTGAATGGGTATTTTCACTTGGACTAATGGTGACAGTGGTTTGGTTATACGTTGAGTTATTACGTCTGTTATTTATTATTTCATCATCAAGAAAGTAAAATAAATATGGGAGGTTTACATGGAAAAATGGTCACTAAACGAACTTTATACTGGTTATGACAGTCAGGCGTTTAAAGAAGATTTTAAGATGCTTGAAACATGGGTTAAAACGGCGCAACAATACGCCCAAGAATTACCAAATTCACGTTTAGAAGATGCCGTCTTAATTAGGAAGTATATTGACATAGCGACTCAATTACGTAGTTTACTGTTAAAACTATATGGGTATGTCAACTTAAGTTTATCCACAGATGCACAGGATGAAACATCGAATGCAATGATGTTTCAAATTCAACAACGTGCAAGTAAAACAACGGGCTTTAGCACAAGTTTTTCTAAATGGTTACGTGAGACTAAAGATTTGGATACGGTGTTAAAAAACAATGTCGATTTACAAGTATATGCATTCATGCTTAAGCGGATTCAAGAAGGCGCACAATACGTTTTATCCGATCAAGAAGAACAGTTAATTTCTGAACTCACACAAACAGGTTCTAATGCCTGGAGTCAACTTCAGGGTCTTTTAACCAGTGTTTTAGAAGTGGATTTTGATGGGGGCATTACAACGTTATCAGAAATACGAAATAAAGCGCACAATCCAAATCAAGCAAGTCGCAAAAAAGCTTATGAAGCTGAACTTGCGGCGTACTCAAAAATAGAACATGCTGTCGCAGCCGCCTTGAGTGGTGTTAAAGGAGAAGTCAACACACTGGTTAAAAAACGTGGGTTTGAAAGTCCGTTAGCTCAGTCGGTTTATGATGCGCGTATGACGCAAGAAACTCTCGACGCATTGATACAATCAATGCGTAAAAACTTACCAATGTTTCATCAGTACTTAAAACGCAAAGCGACGATATTAGGCCACAAAAACGGGTTACCATGGTATGATTTGTTCGCCCCAATTGGTGCAAGCGAGAAACAGTTCACAAGTCAAGAGGCGATTGATTTTGTGGTTAAAAACTTTAAACAGTTTGGTGATGATTTGGCGAACTTGGCTTCACGTGCATACACGGAACAATGGATTGATTTCACGCCAAGAAAAGGTAAACGCGGTGGGGCATTTTGCTTTAATTTACATCCGCTAAAACAAAGCCGTATATTGATGAACTTTGATGGTTCGTTTTCCAACGTGATAACCCTCGCACACGAACTTGGTCATGCATATCATGGTGATCGTATTTTTAAAGAAAGCATACTTAATGCGAGCTACACCATGCCTGTCGCAGAAACCGCCTCAACATTGTGTGAGACAATTGTTAAGAAAGCAGCACTTAAAGACGCTGTTAACGAAGAGAAACTCTTTATCCTAGAACAGTCATTAATGGGGTCAACACAAGTAATTGTCGACATCCTTTCACGTTTCATTTTTGAAAGTAATGTATTTAAAGCCCGTGACAAAGGACCGTTATCACCAACACTGTTAAACCAAATGATGATTGATGCCCAAAAAGAAGCTTATCAAGACAGCCTAGACCCAGAATATTTAAATCCTTATATGTGGATAAACAAAAGCCATTATTATCGAGGTAGTTTAAGCTTTTATAACTTCCCATACGCGTTCGGTTTGCTTTTTGCAAAAGGCATTTATGCACAGTTTCAATCACGTGGTAAAGCGTTTGTTAAAGACATCGACTTGTTATTACAAAAGACCGGTCAGATGACCGTTGAAGACGTCGCTAAGCTGATTGATATTGATGTACAAAGCGTGGCATTTTGGGATCAAAGTTTGGCCGTTATTAAGGAAGATATTGATTTGTTTTTAGAACTTACAGCATAGTAAACAAACCATCAAAACAGTATGTTTTGATGGTTTTTATTTACCAATTGCACTGTTCAATACAAAGACTTGAAAAACCGTTGTTTCTCATGTATAATAAATGCAACACATTGCGTAAGAACACGTCATGTCATGCGATTATTCTAGAGAGGAACTGGATCGGTGTGACCGTTCTATAATCAAAGACATTGATTTCATCTTACAAGTGGTGCTAATCCCATCCGTATGCCCTGCGTTAAAGGGACTGAGTGCATTTGAATTAAGGTGGTACCGCGGATTACGATTCGTCCTTTTAACGGGGGACTTTTTTATTTTTAGGAGGGTTATTATGTCGACACAAGCACAGATTAATGCGTTAGAAAAAGCCTTAGAAAAAGAATTGAATATGTGTCAAAAGTTTGCTGAACTGAATGATATTAAAGCACAGTATTTGGGCAAAAAATCGCAATTGACTGATTTAATGAAAGCGATGAAAGACAGCACGCCTGAGGAAAAACGCGAACTTGGGCAATACATTAATCAAGCAAAATCAACATTCAATGCGATGATTGAAGCAAAAAAAACCGCTTTAGAAGCGGCCAGTGTGCGTGCAAAACTTAATCAAGAAACACTTGATTTATCTTTACCTGGACCAGATTATACTTTGGGCCAAAGCCACGTTTTAACACAAATAATCGAGTCGATTGAAGATTTATTTGTGGGTATGGGTTACGTCATTAAAGAAGGACCAGAACTCGAAAGTGATGCGTATAATTTTGAAAAGCTAAACTTACCTAAAGATCACCCTGCACGGGATATGCAAGACAGCTTTTATATCAGTAAACACACACTACTAAGAACACATACATCACCGGTTCAAGTGCGTACCATGCTTGAATACGGGGGGAAAAAACCAGTAAAGATTATTTGTCCCGGCAAAGTCTATCGCCGTGATGATGATGATGCAACACACAGTCACCAGTTCATGCAAATTGAAGGACTAGTGGTGGATAAAAACACAACCATGAGTGATTTGAAAGGGACATTACGCATCGTTGCTGAACACCTTTTTGGTGCCCAGCGCGAGATTCGTTTAAGACCATCGTATTTTCCTTTCACTGAGCCAAGTGTCGAAGTTGATGTCACGTGTGCACAATGCCATGGCGCAGGCTGCCCGATGTGTAAACATACTGGATATATAGAAATACTTGGTGCAGGTATGGTTCATGATGCGGTATTAGAGGCCAGCGGATATGACCCTAAAATATACCAAGGATTTGCGTTTGGTATTGGTGTTGAAAGGTTAGCAATGCTTAAGTATGGCATTGAAGACATTCGTAATTTTTACATCAATGATTTACGCTTTTTAAAACAATTTAAGTGATGACTGACACATTATGCATAATTTTAAATGGTGCCGGGACTACAGGTGCAGAACTTTCGGGGTTACAAAACTATTTAAAGAAAGAGTTCCCCAACTGGTTTATCTATTATCCACACAATATGCCTGGCGTCTTTGTCGGCGACTATTTTCCAAAAACGAGAATATCAGATTTCAATCGTTTCATCAATGAAACGATTGATATGATGAAACAACCATTTAAAAAAGTCTATCTCATTGGTTACAGTTTGGGTGCTGCGACCGCGAGTATTGTGGCCTCTAAAACAGATAAAGTCAATAAAATGGTGCTAGTTGCACCCATTGTTAAAAACCCTAGATTCAAAAAGTTTTTTAAAGGTTTAGCAACAAATTTAAGCCATAAAGAAAACTTAACTAAAGTACAAAGACTATTTTATCGAGAGTTTTTACGTCGGTTCTCTCATGTTCCAAAAACCCATGTATGGACATTACAACGATACTTTTACTACACGAAGTTAGTTATTAAACCAACTCAGGCAAAAATTTTGTTGGTCGAAACATTACACGATGAAATGACGAACACTAAGTCTTTGGATTGGTTATCTCAAAAATTGGGATCAGAAGAAATTGAAAGATACCCTGTAAACAGTTCACATTTTTTGTTTTTTGACCGAAACATTCGTAAACAAGTACACCATAAGATTGCGATGTTTTTAAAGGAGGAATCATAATGAAAGTATCAATTAATTGGTTAAAAGAATATGTTGATGTAAGCATCGACATGGGCACATTAAAAACACAATTTACTGAGCATTCACAAGAAGTAGACTCAATTCATCCGTTGGTGCAAGTACGTGATATTATTGTTGGGCATGTATTGACTTGTGAACCGCATCCTGATGCGGATAAGCTAAGTGTTTGTTCAGTTGATATAAAACTCAACACCGTGCAAATCGTTTGTGGGGCCGACAATGTCGCCGCGTCACAAAAAGTGATTGTGGCATTGCCGGGCGCAGTTTTGGATAAGGGCTTAGTCATTGAACCGACAACGATTCGAGGCGTTGAGTCTAACGGCATGATTTGTAGTTTAACTGAACTAGGAATCGCCCAAAAATATCATGGTGAAACAGGGATTCATGTACTTAATGATGATGCCGTGATTGGTTCTAGTGCGTTAGAAACATTGGCGCTTGATGATGTGGTGATGACATTGGATTTAACACCAAATAGAGCTGATTTACTAAGTATGCACGGTGTTGCATACGATGTTGGTGCGATATTTAATAAACCTGTATCGATTGAAACACCATCAGTTACTTATGGTGAACTCAAAAATCCAATGACGATTAAAACTCAAACCGATGCATGCATGAGTTACTACGGTGCAGTGATTGATGATTTGGTGATTAAAGAGAGTCCATCATGGATGAAAACTAGGCTGATTGCTGCAGGTATTCGTCCAATAAATAATGTTGTCGATATTACCAATTATGTTTTGATTGAAACAGGGCAACCATTACATGCATTCGATTTTGATGCGTTAAACAGTGAAACCATCGTCGTTAGAAATGCGGTTAAAGACGAAACATTTGTCACACTTGACGATAAAAAACGTCATTTAGAACCACAAGACATTGTCATTACTGATGGTCAAAAAGCTGTTGCGCTGGGTGGTGTTATGGGTGGTGCAGCTACCGAAGTTACACGCGAGACTAAAAGCATTTTATTAGAGAGTGCGACGTTTAATCCCATAACAATTCGAAAAACGTCGAGCCGTCTAGATTTAAGAAGTGAATCTTCGTTACGATTTGAGCGTGGTATTGATCCGAAAAAGACACAGTTTGCTTTAATGCGTGCATGTGCTTTACTTGTTGAGCATGCTTCCGCAACGGTTCGACAAAACACTGCATTTTTCGATTATAATGATTTAAAGGATAAAGTACTGAGGTTATCATTGGTTAAAATCAACCATGTTTTGGGGACAAACTTGGATGTTTCAATGGTTCAGTCAGTTTTGAACCGTCTTCAGTTTGATTTTGAGATGACGCAAGAAGTCTTTAACATCAAGGTCCCAACACGTCGTCAAGATATTCAAACATATCAAGATTTGATTGAAGAAATTGCACGACTTATTGGGTATAGTCAATTGCCAGAAACGCTGCCGTTAAATCGTACCGTTGGCGGATTATCTCCATACCAAGCATTTAAGCGTTCAATCAGACGCGCATTGATTGGTTTAAGTTTAAACGAGGTGATTAACTACGCGTTGGTTGATTTGGATAGAAACAATGATTTAACCGGTAAACCGACCAACAATATGGTGTTTTTAGCCAATCCATTGAGCGAACAGCATCAAGTCTTAACCTTAAGTCCGTTGAACGGATTAATGGATGTCTTAAGTTATCATCGTGCCCGTAAAATGAACGATGTTCAGCTATTTGAAATTGGTAAACGATATACGACCCATAAAGAAACTGAAACACTCGGCATTGCATTAATGGGACATTACCAACCACAGGCTTGGAAAGCCCATCAACCCATTGACTTTTATACACTTAAAGGCATTATTCAAGCGCTTTTTGAAAGTCTTAACATTCAGGAAGTTACTTATGATAAAACCGAACTGGATGCTTATCATCCACACCAAACCGCGTGGATTAAAGTGCAATCTCATAAGGTGGGGCATATCGCGAAACTGCATCCCACAACTGCACGACGCTACGACTTAGAAGACGTGTATGTGTGTGAACTAAATATTGAGAAATTGTTTAAGTATAAAACACCCAAGGTCGATTACCAACCCGTTCAGCGTTATCCACAAATGATTCGTGATGTTGCGATTGCACTCAAAGAAGACATTGCATCTAAGCAAGTCATCGATGCCATTCAAGATTTGCCGTTTACAGCGCTTAAGGAAGCATTTGTTTTCGATGTTTATCAAGGTGAACATTTAGATGAAGACAAAAAATCTTTAGCGATCCGTTTAGTCTTTGAAGATTCGACGCAAACATTAGAAGCTGACATGATCGATCAACATATGCGTGTTGTTGCGGATACGTTGGTCAATATATTTGACGCAGAGTTAAGATGATATGATGAAGAAATAAGGGTAAAATCTTATTTCTTCTTTTTTTATTGAATAGCGTCAATTAGCCAAAATATTTGTCTTACAAGTTATTTGAACATAGCCCTTTAATTAATCTTGAACATTTTCTTTGAAAAGGTCTTTACAATGCGCATAAAAACCCTTTCATTTTTTTAAAAATACTGTTGTATATGACGGGTTTGTTTGTTACAATATAAACGTGTTTAAAAAAACTGTTTTTTTAAGGAGATTAGCGATGAAGATTGGTGTACCAACAGAAATTAAGAACAATGAAAACCGTGTCGGAATCACACCAGCAGGCGTGAGTTTATTAACCGCAAACAATCACCAAGTTTTTGTCCAAGTTGGTGCTGGATTGGGATCAGGCATTGAAGACCAAGAGTTTATTCAAGCAGGTGCAACAATGGTGAAAACAGCAGATGAAGCTTGGGCTCAAGAGATGGTCATTAAAGTGAAAGAACCATTGGCAAGTGAGTACCGCTATTTTAGAGAAGACTTAATTATTTTCACGTATTTACATTTGGCTGCAGAAGCAGAATTGACTGAAGCACTTGTGCAATCACGCTGCAAAGCAATTGCTTATGAGACTGTCCAGATTGGTAATTCACTCCCTTTATTAAGACCAATGAGTGAAGTCGCAGGGCGTCGTGGCACAATTGTTGCAGCAACGCAACTCGAAAAACACCGTGGCGGTCGCGGGGTTTTACTATCTGGTGTTCCAGGTGTTGAGCGTGGACATGTTGTCGTTATTGGCGGTGGTGTTGCGGGAATCAGTGCTGCACGTATGGCAATCGGACTTGGCGCAAAAGTAACGATGATTGAACTTTCTGAAGATCGTATGCGTTACTTAGAAGATATTTTTGATAAAGATATCACGATTTTAAAATCAAACCCATTGAATATTGAAAAATCACTAATGACTGCGGACGCAGTGATTAGTACAATCTTAATTCCTGGGGCTAAAGCCAATAAGATTGTAACCGAAGACATGGTTAAGAAAATGCCTAAAGGCAGTGTCATTGTCGATATTTCCATTGATCAAGGGGGATCAGTCGAAACCATTGATCGCGTAACAACACATGATAATCCAGTGTATGAAAAGCATGGGGTCATGCATTATAGTGTTGCAAATATGCCAGGTGCAACACCACGCACTTCTACTTATGCATTAACGAATGCTACCATTCCTTATGCACTTGACATTGCGAACAAAGGATACAAAAAAGCCTGCCTTGACGATCCTGCATTAAGAAAAGGCATCAATGTTTTGGATGGTCATGTTGTTTATAAAGCTGTTGCAGAAGCCTTTAATTATCCTTACAAAACTGTCGAAGAAGTATTGTAAACAATTAATCAGTTTAAAAGTCGTTTAGAAACGACTTTTTTTCTTGATAATTAAGCCGTTAATAAGTAAAAACATGCTATAATAATTTAAGGTGATAACATGAAAGATTTTTATAATGAAACAATCGAGACACTCGAAGAAACACTGATTCAAAACGGCTTTAAAGCATTCAATGCACGTCAGTTGTTTGAGTGGGTTTATCGACATAAAACGATAGATATTGATTCTATGACAAATCTAAGCAAGAAGTTAAAACAGTTTTTTCAGACATACTTTTACTTTTCAAGCATAGCGAAAATCACCAAACAAGTTTCGCATGATCAAACCACGAAATATTTGTTTAAACTAAGTGATAATCAAGCAGTTGAAACGGTTTTAATGCATCACGAGTATGGTAAAAGCTTATGTGTTACAACACAGTTAGGGTGCAATATTGGATGTTCTTTTTGCGCCTCAGGTCTACAAAAAAAGATACGCAACTTAACGATTGCAGAAATGATGCATCAAGTACTGATGGTAGAAGCTTTAGAAAACATTCGAATTTCGAATGTTGTGTTAATGGGTACTGGGGAACCGTTTGATAATTTTGAAGCCACCATGGGTTTTATCGATAATATAAACAGTCCTTATGGACTAGCGATTGGTGCAAGACACATCACGGTTTCAACAAGTGGTATTGCGCCTAAAATAAAAGCGTTCGCTGATTTTAATAAGCAAGTAAATTTAGCGATTTCACTGCATGCGCCAAACGATGTTCTACGCACACAGTTAATGAAAATCAATGCGCGTTATTCATTGGATGAATTACTTGAAAGTGTGCGCTATTACATCGAAAAAACAAATCGCCGAGTGACTTTTGAGTACTTATTGTTAGAAGGCATAAACGATGAGATGAGTCATGCCAATGCACTATCGGATTTGATTCGTGGGGTGAATTGTTATGTGAATCTCATACGCTATAACACAGTTAGAGAATTGCCTTATAAAGGCAGTTCTGAGTCGCGTGCCATGGCGTTTTACATGCAGTTACTTAAACGCGGTATACAAGCCACGCTAAGAAAAGAAAAAGGCAGTGACATTGACGCAGCATGCGGTCAATTACGTGCTAAAAATAATTAGAAAGAAGGGTTATTATGAATCGATCTTTATTAAAAGCAACCGCAAAAACGACGTTTACAAATCATTATGGGATGGCATTATTGGCATCATTTTTACCGGTCGTCATCGCGGGTGCTGCAGGTAATTTGTTTATTGTTGGCATCGTGTTGGTCTACCCACTTTATGTAGGACAAGCGTTGATGTTTATGAGCTTTTCACGCAATGAAAATGTCGAACTAGACACACTTTTTTCAGGTTATCGTGGCAATCAGTTTGGAAAGTTTTTAGTTGCGATGCTTTTGCGTGATGTTTTCATCTTTTTATGGACATTACTGTTTATTGTTCCTGGTATTATCAAGTCGCTGTCTTATGCTTTAGTACCATACTTATTGGCAGATAGTGATGTGTCTTCGGATGAAGATGTCATCACCCGTTCACGCGTTATGATGGATGGTTATAAATGGGATTTATTTATGTTATATTTAAGTTTTATTGGTTGGTTTTTACTGAGTTTGCTGACGTTTGGTATTCTTGGTATTTTCTATGTTGGCCCTTACTTAAATCAATCCATTGCATTGTTTTATCAAGAGGTTAAGTCTGCGAACATCCAACGCCTTGAATAAAGGGGGATATTAATGCTTGTTAAGCGTATTAAAGAAAGCCAAGGACCGCTAGTGATTGTGTTGCCACAATCACAACATCACAGTGTACTTGCTCAGCTTAAAGCAGAAAAAATCATTAAACCCATACAATTACTATCAAAAGAAGACCTAATTGAAAAGGTCTTTTTCGCATTCCATCCACTTGCACTGTATCATGCGTCAAAGTACATGGGTTTAAAGCCTGCAGTTGTTCGACCTTGGTTACAATACTTATATTATGTTGATTTGAACGCACAGTATACATCATCTACCCTTCAACAGTTGTTCGACCTTAAACAGCATTTAGTTGAAGTGCAAATGATTCACGATTTCCAATACAAAGACTACTTCTTTAGTGCTAACCAAGTCATTATCCAAGGTTACGATGATGACCCGTGGATGACACCACTATTAAACCACTTGAAACACTGGACAAAAGTCGATGTGTTAGAAAAACCATGGCAAGATTTTAAACCCGCAACTTTTGTGCAGTGTGACACGGTTTATGACGAAATAGTTCACCAGTGTATTCAAGTGCAACGCTGGCTTGATTCAGGTGTTTCAATGACGTCGATTAAAATGATTGAACCACCCGAATCATACATAACATCATTAAAGATGGTTGCAACGCTGTTTGGATTACCACTACAGTTTAATGCACGTAAAACATTGATGGAGTATCCAATTGTTCATGCGTTTTTAAAGCACTTAAAGCATCGACCGAACCAATCACTTTTGGTGGCTTTCCAAGAGAGTTTGAGCGTTGTTAATCAAACGGATTTTATGCAAGAGAAAGTTATCCAAATACTTATGCGTACAATCAATCCGTTGATTGTTTTAGAAGACAACATTGATTTGATTTATGACTATTTAACCCATATTTTTTCTAAAACAACCGTACCTCAACCGCAATACAAAGAAGCGATAGAAGTAATTTCTGTGGATGACTATAGGCCTTCTAAGACCGATTATCTCATTTACATGTCAGCTTCCTTAGGACACTTTCCAATAACTCAAACCGAACATGATTTACTGAGTGCTGATGAAAAAGCATGTTTAAACATACCAACAGCGCAGACGGTAAATCAATCCCGTATTCAACACTTAAAAAGAGTTTATAACGGGGTTTACAAAGCAACATTTAGCGTTGCAAGTAAAAATAACCAAACAGTGTTTTATACATCAAACATCATCGAGGAATGGCTTTTAAAGTACCCAATAAGTCAAGAACAACCATACCACTATGATGATCAAGATGTTGCCCCTACAATTGATAAGCTATATGCAAAAAAACTGTATGATCAGTGGCGTATGTATCAAGTTTCACATCGAGACTTAATCACATATTATGCCTACTTTAAAACTGAATTAGACATTTATAACCCACAGTTCAAACCGCTTCAAGAGACCACGCTAAACGCTTTAATAAAAACACCACTAAGTTTGTCTTACACAACGCTTAATAATTTTTTTGGGTGTCAGTTTAAGTACTTAGCAAGTGCACTCTTAAGGCTTGACTCAGGTCAAACAAATTTGAGTTTAGAACTTGGGCAGTTGGTCCACGATTTACTCGATTGTTGGTCTAAGACTGGCGAGATAACAGATGATTTAATCGATCAAAAAATCGATCAAATGATTCTAATAAGACAACGCTCAAACAGTGAAACGTATATTTTGAAGCGGATGAATACTCAAGTTAAAAATATTATTGAAGCCATTCAAAATCAACGAGACTTGATGTACTATGAAACCTTTTCAAGTGAGATTAAACTTCAAAAGTCTTATGCACCGGAGTACCCAGTTATCTTAAAGGGCGTTATAGATCAAGTGCTTTGCGATGATAACCAAGCGATGAAAGCATGTGTTTTGATTGATTATAAAACCGGCAAACCAACACTCGATTTAAAAAAAGGTGTTTTTGGTATGCAAGTACAATTACTTTATTACTGCTTGCTTTGGTTTAATCAATATCCGGATACAAAAATTACAGGTTTCTATGAACAAAGTGTTTTACATGAACCGTTGAAACATGATAAATCGTTTGACCAAGTCATGAAGTTACAAGGATACACCATTGATGATATTCATAGTGTTAATCAGCTATTTAAAGATGTTAAACAAAGCGGTATTGTTCAAGGTCTAAATGTGAACAAAGACCAAATGTTTTTTAAAAACAGCAAAGTGTATAACGTGGACCAATTAACACAAATGATTAACTATTTAGAAAACAAAATTAAATCGGCAATACAAAGTATTTTTGCCGGTGAGTTTACGATTAACCCAATTCGTGTTCAAAACACGGATATTAGTTGTCAGTACTGTCAGTTTACAGATCTTTGTTATCGTGATTACCGACACTATCGCAATCTTCATCTAAACGAAGATTTGATGTCACACGTGGGTAAGGGTGGTGAGTAAAGTGGCTTTTAAACGCACCCAAGCACAACACCGTGCCATAACATTAACGGGAAAAAACATTCTTGTCAGTGCTGCTGCAGGCAGTGGTAAAACGGCTGTGTTAACAGAACGCGTCGTCCATCACATTTTACAAGGTGTTCCAATTGAAAATCTTGTTGTACTTACATTTACGAATGCTGCAGCAAAAGAAATGAAAACACGCATTCGTAAAAAGCTTCAAAGTACGGATAACGACCTTGCGAAAAAAGCACTGGAAACATTAGAACTTGCCCACATTCAAACATTTGATAGTTTTGCGCTTTTCATTGTCAAAAAATATGGGTATCTTTCAAACATTAGCCCACTGATTTCAGTGATGGATTCATTGACATTAAATATTACTAAGCAGCGATTAATTGATGACTTGTTCGAACGATACTACGCAGAAGAAAACCCGCAATTTTTAGCCTATATTGATACATATACATCACGAAACGATGGATTGTTAAAAGAACAAATCATCGACTTTAATGATGCTTTATCGCTTTACTATAACCGCGTGGACATCATCGAACAGATTCAAGTGATGTACACAGAAAAAACGTTCAATCACTTGTTTAAACGTTATGTGAACAGTCTAAAGCGCCATCAAGGCGCCATCAGAGATGCATTACACCAGATACAGTCTTTCAGTTATGTGGGTGCAGTGCATGATTACGTGCAATCATTACAAGATCATTTTCGGTTAATCTTACAAGCGCAAGACAATGACGCGTTTGTATTCGCGTTTCAAAAACTCGGTAGAATGCCGAGTATTGCGGGAGCCAATAAATCTTTGAATAATGACGGTGATTTTGAAGCGATTAAACGGCTTAATGCAATTAAAGATAAATTAGCACAAGCAGTTAAAACACTAAAATCATTGTGTGATAAAGAAACTAAATCACACCGAGATGCATTTTTTAAGACGTTTGATCATATTCCGATTATTAGTCAACTGATTGCTGATTTTGAACATGATTTAGATCAATACCAACACACCAAAGAACAGTTTGATTTTAACCGTATTGCCCACAAAGCGCTGGCTTTGATTGAAAACCATGACAATGTAAAAACAACGTTAAAGTCGACGATAAAAGAAGTTATGATTGATGAATATCAAGACACCTCTTTATTACAAGAACGCTGCATAGAAGCGATTACGTCTGCCAATGTTTTTATGGTTGGCGACATTAAGCAATCAATTTATCGTTTTCGTCATGCCGACCCACAACTCTTTATGACGAAATATGAAAATTACCGTTTGGTTAATGATGCAGAAGTCATTGATTTAAACTTAAACTTCCGTTCACGTAAAACTGTATTAGACGCTGTTAATACACTGTTTTCACCATTGATGGACAAAACGGTTGGTGGTGTAGACTACGACGACAAACAACGCTTGGTCTATGGACTTAAGGCTTATGATAACGCCTTTGATAACGACACGCCATATGGTCTTCAACTGTATACCTTTAACCCCGAAGATTATGAAGAACAACTGAAAAAATTTAAACTAAAGACACTCGAAATTATGTGGATGGCAACGCATATAAAGTCTCAAAAAAATCGCATTTCAACTTATGACGATGGTCAACTAAGAAAAGCCAACTGGGGAGATTTTGTAATTGTTTGTGACCGGACCAGTGATTTTGCGACGTTTACACGTTGGTTTGAAGCATACAATATTCCTTTAATGGTTCACAAAGAAGCATCGATGATTGATTTAGCAGTCCTTGATGTGATGAGAAACATACTGAGATTATTACGTGCACTCAGTGACGAAACATCGTATCAAAAGGACTTTAAACACGCCTTTTATTCGGTAACACGATCATTTCTTTTACGCTATGACGATGATGTTTTAATCCGCCAAATGTTAAATTTACCCAAATCGTTACCGTCGATAAATGCATTGAGGTATGTCGTATTGCCTGAGCTAAAAATGTTTTTTGAGACACTCTTTAAACTGGTAACCATGCATCACTTAGAAACACTAGATACGGTCTTAGAAACCATTGTTCAAGACTTTGATTTTTATCAAGGTATTACATTTTTAGAACACACCCAAACGGCGCACGAACGACTCGAGTTTATTCTTGATTTAGGCCGTGAAAAATCACGTCAAGGGATGCATGTTTATACGTTTTTAGAGTACCTTGAATTTGCTAAAAATAATTCTAAGCAAGACATTGATTATTTACCACTAAAAGCATTGGATGCTTCACGGGTTCATCTCATGACAATCCATAAAGCAAAAGGGTTAGAGTTCCCGCATTTATATGTCGCACATCTGGGCAACACGTTTAACGTTCAAGTCGGGAAATCTTATGACTTTGATCCTGAACTGGGTTTTATCATTGAACACGACAATGATGGACTTGACATGAGTTTTTTGAAACATCTTAAATCAGAAGACGATGGAAATCAAGACATTTCTGAGCGTCTAAGAGTGCTTTATGTGGCCATGACACGGGCAAAAGAAAGCATTCATTTATGCGTCCCTTATACATCTAAAGACATTCCAGTGATGGATTTAAATTTGTCAGAACGACAATCGATGCGGTCATTTAAGGCAATGCTTTTGGCGGTATTTAAAACCCAAGAGATGCGACCAATTGATATCGAAAATCTCATCAGCTCAGCACCGAAAATAAACGATAAAACCATCGATATAGACACCGCTGAGACGACTAAAATATACCGTAAACAACCAGACTATTCTGCGACCATCCAACCCCATTCTTATAGTCAAGGCAGTCATCGATTACTTGATGTAAGTACGCTAAAAGTCATCGATCAAGGGCTTTTATTGCATGAAGTACTTGAAATGGTTGATTTAATGGAAGACCCAGATATACTGTTAAATAAAATGCCAAATCATAGTTTAGAAAAAGACGTGTTAAGCGGGTTGATAAGGCACCCCTTAATGCGCAGTTTAGATATCAAACAGGTATACAAAGAATTTCCGTTTTCTTTCGTTACTGACACGCGCCGTATCAATGGGTTTATCGATTTATTGATTGAGACAAACGATAAGTTTTTAGTCATTGATTATAAGCTGAAAAATATTCAAAAAGAGGCTTATATTTCTCAAGTACAAGGCTATATGCGGGTCATTGAATCGATGACTAACAGACCGGTTGAAGGCTACTTATATTCGTTGATTGATCAAACATTTGAGCGCGTTGAACAGACTGAATGAACATTCATTTACTTGTTTAACTGACTTTAGATATGGTATAGTGGATATGATGAAATGAAGTTAGAGGTGAATTATGAAACAAGGTAAAGTTGTTAAGTTAACCGGCGGTTTGTATACCGTTTTAACAGAAGAAAATACCCGTGTAAACTTAAAAGCACGTGGTGTATTTAGACATCAAAATCGTTCACCTAAAGTCGGCGATACCGTCACTTATGACGACGATTTCATCATGGATATTGCAGAAAGACAAAATGATTTACATAGACCACCAGTCTCGAATGTCGACCAGGCGATTTTAATCAACGCAGCCAAGGA